>JAGXST010000290.1 GCA_018335555.1 Actinomycetota bacterium
CCCCACGACCGGCTACCGCCCGCGCCGCGATCGCACGGGCCCGTCGAGGGCACCGACTGGTACAGCAACCGCATCAACCATCTCGCCGCCCAGCAGCAGTTGCGGGACACCGCCCGGATCCACACCGACTACCACGACCAGCCACTGAAGGTGAACCCGAAGGGCACCCGGTCGAAATTCCTCAACGACAACTCCATCGGCAACTACACCAGTGGTCTCACGCAGGTGATGCTGCAGTTCGCTCCCGGCTACCGGCAGAGCATGCACCGCCATCCGGGCGAGGCCTGGCTCTACGTCGTCGAGGGCGAGGGGCACAGCTACCTGGGCGAGGAGCCCGAGGGCGGTGAGATCCACGACTGGAAGGCCGGCGACCTCGTGGTCGTGGACCGCTACCTGTGGCACCAGCACTTCAACGACCATCCCGAGCGGCCGGCCCGGCTCGTGCGCATCCACGCCTTCGCGTCCCTGCTCGACACACTCAACGCGATCATGGCCCCGATGCCCATGTTCGAGGAGAAGTTGGAGACCGCACCCGATGTCTCGGCAGTGACATGGCCCGACGACATCCGACCAGGAACCCAGCAATGACGGGCCACGGCCACGGTCACGACGACGAGGAACTGCCGGCGGGGATCACCGCGGTGGTCGAGCTCCCAGACCCCCGGCTGCGATCGGCCTGGGAGCGCATGGTCCTGCCGGCCGGCGTGAAGACGCGGCTGTGCAGCTGGGCGGTGCTCGCGCTCGAGCACGGCCACCGCCTGACGTTGGAGAGCAGCGGTCTGCAACGGCTGCTGCTGCTGAGCGGGCCTCCCGGCACGGGCAAGTCGACCACCGCCAGGGGTCTGGCCGACGCGGCCGTCCGCGAACTCGGCGGCGACGGGCTGCTCATCGAGGTCGACCCGCACGCGCTGCCGAGCGACCTGCTCGGCCAGAGCCAGCGCAACGTCGTGAAGCTGCTGCGTCACACGCTCCCGGCGGTCTCGGCCGGCCGGAGGGCCGTCGTGCTGGTCGACGAGGTCGAGGCGTTCGCGACCCGGCGTTCCTCGGCGTCGTTCGACACCAATCCCGCCGATCTGCACCGTGCCACCGATGCGGTCCTCGCAGGACTCGACCATCTCGCGTCCGAGCTCGACTCGCTGCTGGTCGTCGCCACGACGAACTTCGCCACGGCTGTTGACGAGGCGATGCTCTCCCGTGCCGACTGGACGGTCGAGTTCGCCTATCCCGATGCCGAAGCGGCCGCACGCATCGTGCAGGGATCTCTCACGGCACTGGCACAGGAATGGCCATCACTGGCCGAGCTCGCATCGGATGCTGGTCTGGTCGCGAAGGTCGCGGACCGATGCGCAGGTCACGATGGCCGCACGCTCGCCAAGCTCGGCACGCTGGCACTGAGCCTGCGGCCCGAGACCGCGCGTGACCCCGGCCGCCTGACGGCGGAGGACGTGCTGGACGCAGCCGACCTCGTCGTCAGCGGGACACTGCGGGAGCGCCGTTGAGTTCAGCCGGCCCACGCCTCCCGATCTAGCGACGAGGCCCGGGGGGCCGGCGATCCCAGGGCGCGCGAGAGCGATGCCGCGGTCGACGTCACGGCCGGTGCCAACCGCTCGGTCTGGAAACGAGTCGTGGGAGCCGAGACGGAGATGCCCGCGACGAGATGCCCACCCGGACCGAAGACCGGTGCCGCGACGCAGCCCAACCCGAAGGCCGACTCCTCGCGCTCCTGCGCGAAGCCTCGCCCGTGCGCCTCCTCGAGCTGGGACCGAAGCAGCGAAGGCACGGCCGCGGTATGCGGGGTGAGCGGTACGAGGCCACGCTCGATGACGCGGTCGACCAACTCCGGAGGCGAGAACGCCAGCAGGGCCTTGCCGATCGCGGTGCAGTACAAGGGCATGCGCCCGCCCATACGCGAGGGGCTTTGGGCCGTGCGATGGCCGATCAGCTTCTCGATGTAGAGCACATCGACACCGTCGACGATCCCCAGGTGCACGATCTCGCGGGTGGCGGCGTAGAGATCCTCCATGAACGGCAGGGCCGTCTCGCGCAGGATGCGCTGGCGGGGAACCAACTGCCCCAGCTCGAACAGGCGCAGTCCCAGTCGATACCCGCCCGCGACCCGTTCCAGCAACCCCCAACAGACCAGGTCGGTCGCGACGCGGTGGACGGTGCCCTTCGCCAGGCCCGTACGACGCATGAGCTCGTTGAGCTGCAGGGTGGAGGTCTGGGCCTCGAAGCACTCCAGGACGCGCTGCACCTTGCCCAGCACCGAGCGATCGTCCAGCTGGGTCTCCAGCGGCTTCATCTACAGCACCTCGTGTCGTCCGCCTTCCCCCGCCCGCGATAGTATTGCACTGACCGGCTGGTAGATGGTCGGGTTGTCTCCCTTTCGGCGCCCAGGCCCGCGCCGTGGTCCGCCACCGTACGCGTCCCGCTCAGCGGAACGATGCCGTTGCCCGCTCCGGCGGGTGCCTGCATGGTCGGTGAACGAAGCATGCTCGGCATGCGGCGGCGGGAGACTGGGAAGGTCGCCGCCGAGCTCGGGCGACCAGGAGCGCCGGATGACTGACCCAGCCACCGCTCACGCCACGACGTTCGTTGCGCAGCACCACGCGCGCGCGCTCTACGAGGCTCGGCGTGACCGGCAACCGATCGAGCCGCTGACCACCGCGGAACCGGATCTCACGCTCGAACAGGCCTACGACGTGCAACGCCAGCTCGTGGAGCTGCTTCTCGCCGAGGGCGACCGGATCGTGGGTTACAAGCTCGGGCTGACCTCGCGGCCGATGCAGCAACTCTTCGGTGTCGACACGCCGGACTTTTCCGCGATCGTCGGAGCCCAGCAGTTGTCCGCCGGGGGCGTCGTCGCGTTGGACCGCTTCATCTCGCCCATGGTCGAGGCCGAGTTCGTGTTCCATCTCGCGTCGCCACTACAGGGTCCGGGAGTCACCGTCGAGGAGGTGGTGGCCGCAACGGACAGCATCTCCCCAGCCCTGGAGATCGTCGACTCGCGCATTCGTGACTGGGCAATCCGGCTGCCCGACACCGTCGCAGACCTGGCCTCGTGTGGCGCGGTGGTCGTCTCACCCCGGCGCGAACCGCTGCCCACGGACGGCGCGCGCCTGTTGGGCATGGCGCTGAGCCGCAACGGCGAGCTGATCGACACCGGCTGCGGTGCGGCCACGCTGGGCGATCCCGCCGCGGCCGTCGCGTGGCTGGCGAACACGCTCGGCCCGCGAGGCGTCCGGCTGGAACCCGGCCAGCTGATCCTCACGGGTGCGCTGCACAAAGCCGTCCCACTGGCTCGTGGCGATCACATCGTGGCCGAGTTCGATCGAATCGGGTCGGTCGACGTCCACGTCGAATAGCGGCGACAAAGGGCAGGTCATGGAGATCATCGGTGCTTTCGCCTGTTCGCACGCAGGACTCATCGCCACGCGGCGAGAACGTGCGCCCGCGGCACAGGAGCAGCACGTCTACGACGCATTCGCCCGAGCGGAACGGGTCATCGCCGCTCTTCGACCCGACGCGTTGCTCATCATCGCCACTGACCACATGCGCGCCTTTCCGCTTGCGGGCGTGCCCACCTTCACGGTGGGCGTCGGGCCGCTGGCGCGGGGCCTGGGTGACGGAGGACTGGCGCCTTGCGAGGTGCCGGTCCACCAGCCGCTCTCGCGTTCATTGCTCACGACGGCCATCGCCGACGGGTTCGACGTCTGCTTCACGGAGGACGTGCGGATCGACCATTCGTTCGTGATGCCGTTGATGGCCCTGACACCCGCGCTCGACGTGCCCATCGCGCCGGTCACAATCAACTGCAACGTCCCACCTCGACCCACCTACGAGCGCGCCTACGCGTTCGGTACGGCCCTTCGCCGCGGGATCGACGCGTTGCCAGGCGGCCGGGTCGTCGTGGTGGCCACGGGCGGTCTGTCTCACTGGGTCGGCTCCGACGAGCGGCGGGCACTGATGAACCGCCCACCCGGGACCCGGCTCGCAGAGCTCGACCGGGTGCCCATGGGTCTGGGCGACACCGGACCGATAAACGAGGAGTTCGACCGGGGCGTGCTCGCGGCCGTCGGCTGTGGCGAGCTGCCCACCTTCCTCGCGGACTGGCCCCCCGAGCGCCTGGAGGCGGAGGCCGGCAACGGTGCCCATGAATTGCGCAACTGGTTGGTGCTCAGTGGTCTGCTGGGCGACGCGCCAGGGGAGGTCCTCGCCTACGAACCAGTCAGCGAGTGGCTCACCGGGACGGCGGTCGTCAGGTTCCCCGTGCTGTCACCGGCGTGACGCTATCGGAGCCTCGGGGCCCGACCCGGTGCGCCGGACCCCCGCCCTGCGCCGACGAGTACTGGCTTCCGACCGCACGCCTGCGGCGGCCCGGCTAGTGGGAGGCGCGCGGAGACGGAACCGGCGTGGCCCGACGGACCCCGGGAACCGTGCGGAGCCGATCAGCCGCGAGCAGCGGCTGGTGACCCTGGCAGTCATGGCCGGCATCGCGGTCGCTGCCCTCAACACCACGATCGTCGCCACGGCCATGCCGACGATCGTCGGACAGCTCGGCGGGGTGGAACGCTACGGCTGGGTGTTCTCCAGCTACCTGCTCGCCGCCACGGTCACCG
Source organism: Actinomycetota bacterium (assembly GCA_018335555.1). Taxonomy (GTDB): domain Bacteria; phylum Actinomycetota; class Nitriliruptoria; order Nitriliruptorales; family Nitriliruptoraceae; genus Egicoccus. Next base: position 4,620 of record JAGXST010000290.1, read on the forward strand.
TGCCGATCTTCTCCAAGCTCGCGGACACGTACGGGCGCAAGCCGATCTTCCTGATCGGTATCGGG
>JAGXST010000291.1 GCA_018335555.1 Actinomycetota bacterium
GGCGGGGGCGCGTCCGGGGTGAGGTCATCAGTCGGCGGTGACCTCGGTGACGGCGGCGCGGGCGGAGGTCTCGTCGACGATGCCTTTGTCGTCGGCGTAGGCGGCGATGAGCGCTTGGACGGCGAGGTTGTTGATCGCTCGGGGGATGCCGCGGGAGGTCTGGTGGATCAGGGCGATGGCGTCGTCGGAGAACAGCGGATCGGACCGTCCGGCGAGGGTGAGGTGGTGGGTGATGTAGGCGGCGGTCTCGTCGAGCGGGAGCCCGTCGAGGTGGAACCGCAGGCCGATGCGTTGGTCGAGCGCGGCGAAGTGGCCTTGCTTCAGACGTCGGCGCAGGGTGGGCTGGCCGAGCAGGATCAGTCCGAGCGAGCTGCGCGAGTCCATGTCGGTGTTGGTGAGCAGCCGGAGCTGTTCGAGCTGTTCGGTTGACAGCAGATGGGCTTCGTCGACGATGAGTACGACGGTCTTGCGGCGTTCCTCGGTCTCGGCAGCGAGGAGGTCTTGGGTCTGGGCGATCAACGCTGGCCGGTGGAACTTGGGGATGTCGCCGAGGGCGGTGACGAGGTGGTGGTGGATCCCGCGGGCGCCGACCATGGGGTTGGACAGGTAGACGATCGAGAACCTCGAGGCGTCGAGGGTGGCGACGGCGGCGCGGGCGGCGATGGTCTTGCCGGCGCCGACCTCGCCGGTGACCACGCCGATGGCGGTCTCGTCGACGAGCCACTTGAGCCGGGCGACGGCTTCTTTGTGGGTCCGTGCGGCGAAGATCTGCGACGGGGCGATCCCGCGCGAGAACGGGGTGCGGGTGAGCCCGTAGTGGGCGCGGAGCTTGTCGACGGTCATCGCACGTCCTCCTGCTCGTCGCTGTAGAGGTCGCCGAAGTTGATGGTTCGGCGGGTGGCCTGCCGGTGTTCGGCCTCGACCAGGGCGAGGTAGTCGATTCCGGTCGGTGTGGTGGCCATGCCGTCGAGGACGTCGGGTGGCTCGGCGGTTGCCTTGGGGTGGACGTGGGTCTTCAGTTCGTGCGGGGCTGCGATCCCGAAGTCGCGGCCGTCGAAGCGGACCTCGAGGTGGTCGAGGTCGAACGGGTCGAACACGAGCTGGACGCGTCGGCCGACCAGCGCGGGGTCGACCTCGTAGGAGTTGCCGTGCAGTGAGACCATCGACGTCTTGGTCACGGTCCTCGTTTCGGACCACAGGAACGCTTCCCGCAGCTGGGCCGGTGACGGGACGTCGGGAATGCCGGCGGCGGTGAACCGTGCGAGCGGCGACTGGCCGGTCTCGCGGTGGGGGCGATGGTGGTAGCGGGTCTCGACCCAGGCGGTGAACAGCCGGTTGAGCTCCTCGAGCGAGGCGAGCTGGTCGTCGGCGATCTCGACCAGGAACTGGCTTCGGACGGTCGCGAAGAACCGTTCGATCTTCCCGCGTCCTTGGGGCCGGCCGGGCCGGGAGTGGACGAGCCGGATGCCGAGCACGGCACACACCCGCTGGAGCTGGTGGGAAACGAACGGGCTGCCGTTATCGACATAGATCCGGCCTGGAACCCCACGTGACGAGATCCCGCGCCGCAGGGCGGCCTCGAGCCGCAGGACGTCCTCGTGGCGTCCCCACCGGTGGCCGACGATCAGCCGGGAGTGGTCGTCCATGAACGCGAACAGCAGCGCCTTGGCTCCGCCGACCTTCGGGCCGTGGGCGACGTCACCGACCCACAGATCGTTCACGGCCGCGGCCTCGAACCGGCCGAACGCTTCCGGCGGGCTGCCGTCCGGGCGCACGTTGAGGCCGAGCCGGGCGAAGTGGCGCTGCACGGTCCGCTCCGAGGGGACTTGCCGGTCGCGGTCCTGCCCGGCGAGATCGGTGACGATCAGCTCCACGATGTGGGTCGCAGTCCGCCGCGGGTTCTCCCGCTTCAGCTTCACCGCCAGGTCGAGCAGTTCCACGTCACAGACCAGCTCCCGGTGCCGCTCGGCGGGGATCAGCGCGTCGAACCCGCCGGCCCGGTAGTCGACGATCCAGCGGTCCAACGTCGACCGACCCACCGTCGTCCACTCCCCGTCCGGGCCGCGATGTTCCTTCGCGGCCAGGGCCCGGACGAGTCGGCCCCGTTCGGTCGGGGACAGCCCCGGATCGGCCGCTTCCCGGATCAGCCCGTAACGGAACAGCGCGATGTCGCGCCGTCTGGGGTCTTCCATCTGCTCTCGCTCCTCGGTGGTGACAGAGCGGGAGCGTTCAGCCCATCCAGGCCGCCGGGAAGGGCGAGGTCGTGTTGCACAACAGCCGCCCGCCGGTCGCCGCGGACGCGAACTCCCATCGGCAACCGATCCCGAGCCTGCTGGCGGCTGCGCCGCCGGCGGCGGCGACCGCCGCGATGGCGTCACCGAAGCCGCTACCGAACGGTTCGACCCGGACCAGGCCGGGATCGAGCCAGATCGCCCAACGGGTCAGATGCGCCCGGACCTCGTCGGCCACGGCGGCGAACCGCGACAGCCACCCGCGCACCGTCGACCGGCACGCCCCGACCGCCGCCGCGATCGGACGCTGGCCCAGCCCGGCGGCCTTGAGCTCCAGCGCCCGGCCGATCAGCGCCACCCAGTCGCCGCGGCGCATGAGCATCGTCGCCGGCAGCAGCACATGCGTGACCCCACACGCGCGACAGATCGACCGTCGAGGACGGACCCGCTCCCGACGGGCTCCTCGACCGACCGGACGTTCACGGGCCCACCCCCACGGGCCCAACGCTCCGTCGCCGCACGACGGGCACACCAGCGTCCCGGCACGAAGTTCGGACTCGACGCGAACAGGGTCAGGGCTTACCGTCGTCACGGCTGCACCTATCGCAGCAAGAAGCCCTCCCGGTTGTCCGCCAAGACATGGGCCGGGAGGGCTTCGCACGTTCAAGGACGTGCCGACCCTGCCCCCGCACGCGCGACGGGGCAAGCCCACTGTCGCCCCGTCGTCCTCACCATCGCTGGCGCTCTACGCCCCCACGGTCCTCATCTCACGTGGCGCCTGACAC
>JAGXST010000292.1 GCA_018335555.1 Actinomycetota bacterium
CCAACGAAGACTTCGGGCTTCGTTGGGGAAGCGTTATCTGGAGTGTGTCCCCAACGCATCCGCGGGTTGCTGTGGTTGCAGTCGTAGCGTTCGTCGTACGACCAAGACGGGTGTCTCTCGGTGATGCTGCAGCGGGTGGTCATGCCCGTCACCGACGCCGAGTCCTGGACGGTGCTCGATGATGACGGCTCGGTGCTGGAGCCGGTGGAGTCGTACCTGACGCACCTCGCAGCACTGGAGCGGTCGCCGAACACGCAGCGGGCGTACGCGTCGAGCTTGAAGCTGTGGTTCGAGTTCCTCGCCGTGGTCGAGGTCGAGTGGGCCGAGGTGACCGTCGACGATGTCGGCCGGTTCGTGGCGTGGCTGCGGGCGCCGGCGCCGAACGTGATCGTTCTCGATGGCGGCACGGCCCGCCGGTCGCCGGCGACGGTGAACCGGCACCTGGCAGCGGTGTTCGGCTTCTACGAGCACCATGCCCGGTCCGGCGTGAAGGTCGCGTCGGAGTTGGTGGCGTGGAAGCGGATCGGCCGGGGTTCCTACAAGCCGTTCCTGCATCACGTCACGAGTGGCCGTCCGATCGCGACACGCCCGGTCAAGCTCACGGTCCCACGGCGAGCGCCGCTCACGCTGAGACGGGAGCAGCTGGTCCAGGTCCTGGGCGCCCCGGTCCGGGCTCGGGACCGGTTCTTGTTGGCGTTGTTGGCCGAGACCGGCATGCGCGTGGGCCAAGCACTTGGTCTGCGACATGCCGACTTCGTGTCCCGGGCCAAGCAGGTCCGGATCGTGCCCCGAGCCGACAACGCGAACGGGGCCCGGGCCAAGCTGCGCTCTCCGGCAACGGTCCCGGTCACGGCGTCGCTGGTCCGCTGCTACTCGGACTACATGCACACCGAGTACGGCGATCTCGACTCGGACTACGTGTTCGTCAACCTCTGGAGTGGGCGGGTCGGCGCTCCGCTCACCTACGACACGGTCCGCAAGATGGTCGACCGCATCCGCGAGGTCACCCGGGTGGAGTTCACGTTGCACATGCTGCGCCACACGCATGCGACCGAGCTGATCCGCTCGGGCGTGGCCATCGACGTGGTCGCCCGGTTGTTGACGCACTCGTCGTCGGTCACGACCAGCCAGATCTACGTGCACCTCGATGTCGAAGATGTCCGTGAGGCCCTGCACCGCGCCGGTGTCTGGGATCGATCACCACGACCACGGGAGATCTGAATGGGTCATGCCGGGACTGCTCGTCACCTCGAGGCGAGGCCCGGCATCGTTGCCGGGGCCGGCGACTTGGTCGAGGCCGAGTTCGCCAAGGATCTGTGGGACGCGTTCGTGTTGGGCATCCCGGCCCGGCGGGGCCGGAACATGGCGAGCTTCGTTCGCATCGAACAGGACTGGCTGCGCGAGGCGACCAAGACGTGGTGCCGGTTCCGGCTCGGCGCCGGCTACTCGTTCAGCACCATCGGCGCCACCGCCGAGAACATGACCCGCTTCTCCACGTTCCTCACCGGCCGTCCCGACGTGGTCGACGCCTCGGATCTGACCCGTGAGCTGATCGAAGCGTTCCTCGTGTGGATGGCGACCAGCTCGTTGGCGACCACGACCCGGTCGAACACGTTGTCCTTCGTCAAAGGGTTCCTGGAATGGGGCCGCCGCCACGACACCGTTCCCGGCCTGCCGCTGGGCGCCGTGATCTACGAAGAAGAAGTCACCCGCCCCGCCGATGAGCTTCCCAAGTTCATCCCCGAGTTCGTCATGGCCCAGCTCGAAGACCCCGACAACCTGGCCCTGCTGCCCAGCCCCAGCGTCCGGCACATGGTGATCCTGTTGATCGAGACCGGCATGCGTGGCGGTGACGCCTCTGTCCTCGAGTTCAACCCGATCATCAACGACAGCACCGGCTGGCCCTGCCTGCGCTTCGCCAACTCCAAAGTCGCCGTCGAACAGCTCATCCCGCTGTCGGCCAAGGCCGCCGACACCATCCGCGCCCAGCAGAACCATGTCCGCGAGACCTGGCCGGCCGGGTCACCGTGGTTGTTCCCCGGCCTGCTCGACAACGCCGACGGAGCCAAGCCCTACGCCCACGGCAGCCTCTCGGGCCAGATCGGCCGATGGCAGACCAAGATCGGCCTCCACGACGAAGCCGGCCAGCCCGTGCACGTGCACGCCCACCAGTTCCGTCACACCGTCGGCACCAGGTTGATCAACGCCGGCGTGCCCCAGCACGTCATCCAGAAGCTGCTCGGTCATGCCAGCCCTCGGATGACGGCCCGCTACGCCCAGATCCACGACAGCACTGTCCGAGCGGCGTTCGAGGCCTACTGCCACAGCCGCATCAACACCGCCGGCGACGTCGTGCCCTACGACCCCGACGCGTCGACCGCCGATGCCGAGTGGGTCAAGCACAACCTGTCCCGGATCCACGACAGCCTCCCCAACGGCTACTGCGGCCGGCCACCCCAGCAGGACTGCCCGCACCCCAACGCGTGCCTGACGTGCCCCGACTTCCAGACCACCCCCGAGTTCCTCCACGTGCACCGCCAGCACGCCGCGACCAACCGCAAGCTCATCGCCCGGGCCGACGCCGACGGGCACTTCCGCCTCGCCGGCAACCTGCGGCGGGTCCAGGACAGCCTCGACCACATCATCCCCGCCCTCGAAGCCCTCCAGCAGGAGCCGCCGTCGTGACCCGCGCCGACAACACCATCAACCTGCTGCGCGCCGCCGCCGAAAAGCGTGACGCCGCGACTCGCCACACCATCGCTGTCATCGAAGAGCTCGCCCGCACCGGCGCCCACGTGAGCGTCGCCGTCGTCGCCCACAGCGCCGGGGTCTCCCGCAGCTGGCTCTACGAACAACCGGATCTCCTCGCCGACATCAACCGTCTCCGTGAGCGAAAATCAGCCGTGCCGATCCCGGCCAAGCAACGCGCCACCGAGGAGTCGACCCGACAACGCCTCGACGCGGCACGCGCCGAGATCGAACGACTCCGGGCCGAGAACGCGATGCTGCGCGAGCAGGTCGCCCGGACCCTCGGCGAGCAACGACTCCATCGCTGAACGCCTCGTCGAAGACATGTCCCCAACGAAGATGTCCTGGCCAGCGGCCCATTCCCGAGACCGACTCCAGATAACGGCAC
>JAGXST010000293.1 GCA_018335555.1 Actinomycetota bacterium
CCGACGACCGCGACCTTCTCGGGCCGGAAGAAGCGACGGAGGCCCGCCTCGGCGGCCTCGCGCTCGGACTCGGCGACGACGCCGAGGAACGATTCGGAGATCGACACCTCGAGGTCGCTGCGCACGACCCCGCCCGAGTCGCGGTCCGAGTGGTACTCCAGGCCGAGTTCCCGCACCAGGTTGAGCATGCGGGTGTTGTCGGAGAGGATGTCGCCGGTCAACTGGGTGATGCCATGGTCGGCCGCCGCCAGCGCCAACTCGCGGACCAGCGCCGTGCCGACCCCGCGGCCCTGGTGGGCATCCTCGATGAGTGCAGCGAACTCGGCCGTGTTCATCCGGTCCGGGTCGCGTTCGTAGCGAGCGACGCCGATCATCTGCTCGTTGTCGCCGCGTCCCCGCGTCGCGACCAGGGCGTACTGCATCTTGGGGTCGAGGTCGGTGAACCGCGCCACGTTCGACTCGTCGAGGTTGAACGTGCCCATGAATCGGGCTCGGCGCGACTCGGTCGACGTGCGGGCCCACATCGCCAGCAGCAGCCGCTTGTCGTCCGGGGTGATCTGGCGGATCCGGACGGTCGTGCCGTCGGGCAGTACGTGGTCGTGCGGCTCCATGGAAGCGGCCTCATTCGTCGATCGGAAAGCACGGGAGAGAGCGTGCCGGGTCCGGCACGCGCGTGTCGGACATGGTTGTAGGCGGTGCCGGCGGCCCGTGTCCGGGGCGTCGGTCATCGACCGGCGGGCCATTCGCCCCTTAGCCAAGCGGTCGAGGGCCGGCGCGTCGACCCCCTCGCCGGTTCGGTCGGGCAGGTCGCGGCCGGTTGTCGTGCGGTCCGACACGCGGCAGAGTGCGCAGGACAGCCGACGCAAAGGATCCGCTCGTGTCCGAGGTCGACCGACTGGCGGCGGGAGCCGAGGCCAAGCTCGATCGCATCGACGGTGACCGTGGCGGGGACGAGCCCGACGCGACGTTGCCTGGCAGCGTCGGTGCCGACGACTACGGGTTCCATCTCGACGATCCCGACGGCGGGCTGCCCGAGGACGACCTCGAGGTGGGCGTCCGCGACGACGACGCGGCCGATGCCCTCGATGCGCTGGCCGATGCGTTCAACGCCCGTGACCTCGATGCGTTGCTCGACACGGTGGCGGCCGATGGCGAGGCCCCCGGCCTGCTTGGCGGCGACCGGGACAACCTGTCGACCGCACTCGAGGATCTGTGGACGCGGCGTCCCAGCGCGTGCCTGACCCGCGGGGCGGTCGACGACATGGACGTCGGTGTGTTGTGGGAGCACGACGGCACGACGTGGTGGCGGCTGGCGGTCGTGCACGTCGACGACGTGCGTGACGGCCGGGTCGGTGTCGTTGAGTTCAGCGATGACACGGCCCTGCTCGAGCAGGTCGTCGGCGAGGCACCCGACGACGACCTCGAGGAAGGCGCGCGGTGGTCCGAGTGGGCCGAGGGCGCCGACGGCGACGACGCACCCGACGACGTGGGTTAGGACGGCGCCGGCCCTGGCACGTCGTGCCGTGCCGACGACAGGTCGCGCCAGGTCGGCCGTGCGAGGCGGAAGACCTGCCCGAGACCGGCGTACGCGCTGCCTCCGAGGCGGCACACGGGGTCGAGCAACGCCGGGTCGACGCGGCCCTGGTGCCAGACGGATGGATCGACGTGCAGGTGGACGACCTCACCGACGACGATCGTGCCGTTGCCGGCGGGGACTTCCTGCACGAATCGGCATTCGAGGTGCGCCCGTGCCCGCGCAACCCGTGGCGCGTCGACCACGACGGCGTCGGTGGCCTCGAGGCCGGCCCAGGTGAACTCGTCCTCGGCGGGAGGGAAGTCGGCGGCCGTGACGTTCATCGCCTCGACGAGGTCCATCGTCACGATGTTGACGACGAACGCGCCCCGGGCGCGGACGTTGCGCAGCGTGTCCTTCTCGCCCGACGAGGAGAACACGACGTGCGGCGGATCATGGGCGACGACGTTGAAGTAGCTGTGCGGCGCCACGTTGCGCACGCCATCCTCGCCGTAGGTCGACACCCAGGCGATCGGCCGGGGGATCACCAGGCCGGTAAGCAGGTGGTAGACGTGCCGCGGCGCCCAGTCGCGCGGTGCGATCTCGAGGGCGCGGTCGAGATCCGTCGGAGGTTCGGGGTGGCTGCTCGGCATCGAGGCTCCATCAGCGACTGGAGTGCCCATGCTGCCACGTCGGCTGCTGCGGCCGGTCGATGGGGCCCGTCGGTACAGGGGAACCTGGACGCACGACCGGGATGGCCCCGGCCCGCCCCCCCGAACGACGGCACCGCGGTCGTGGCCCGGTGGGTGCTGGTGCGGTTGAGTCGGTCACGACATCGAGCCGGGCGCCCACGGGGGGCGGTCCGAACCACGACGGTACGGACCGAGTCCCGGTCGATGCACCCCACCGCACGCCACCAAGGAGAGCGCCATGAGTGACTCAATGGGTGACAAGGTCAAGGGCGTCGCCAAGGAAGCTGCCGGGCGCGCGACCGGTGACGAGAACCTCGAACGCGAGGGCGAGGCCCAGCAGAAGAGCGGCCAGAAGCAGAACGAGGCCGAGCGTCTCGAGGAAGAGGCCGCCGAGAAGCGCGCCGACGCCGCCGACGCGAAGGCCGAACAGATCCGTCGCGATTGACCGCGACCGTCGGTCGTGCTGCTTGCCTCCTCGCTCGCACACCATCGGCTGTACGGCACAGGGCCACCCGTCGCCGGGTGGCCCTGTCGCATGCGCCGACGAGGTCGATGAGGTCAGCGCACGCTGCGCTGGGCTCCGCTCCGCTGGTCGATCGTGTTCGCGCTGTCGCCCTCGCGCATCTCGCGGATGGCGTTTCTGAGTTCGTCCCGGCCGGTGACGGCATAGAAGATCCCGACGGCGGCGGCCACGCCGAAGACGGGGAGGCGTAGCGGTACGGGCAGCAGCTTCCAGGCGCGGCGCAGCCACGGGACGGCGGCGATGATCATCTTGGGGTCCACGGCAGCCTCCGGTGGGTGCGTGCGGCGAGAGGTCGACGGTAGCGCCGCAGCGTCGGTCACGACCCGACCGAATGCCTGCATCCGGGCGTGCCCGGAGCATGTCGGCGCCCCGCTGCAGGCCGTCGCTAGCCTCCGGGTCCGGAACCGTGGGACGGAGGGGCTGGTGCGGGGACGAACGACGTCGATCGGGATCCTCCTGCTCGCCCTCGCGGGCTGTTCCACCGAGGACCCCGGACCGCAGGCCGGCGACTGCTTCGTCGACCCGCCGCGCCAGGTGGACAGCACGCCAACGGTCGACTGCGCCGAGGCTGTCTACGAACTCGTCGCGGTCAGCGACCTCGCCGACGAAGGTGCCTTTCCCGGCCGCGAGGCACTGTCGTCTCTGGCATTCGACCGCTGTTCGATGGCGGTCGAGGAGTACACGGGCGTCGAACTCGTGACATCCGACTACGACCTGTGGTTCCACCATCCGGACGAGGCATCCTGGAGCAGCGGGAACCGGCAGTTCGTCTGCGCGGTGACCCGCGTCGACGGGCAACCGCTCGGCGGCTCCGTCGCCGGCTGACGAGGGGGGCCCGGGCCCTCGCCACGAAACCGACCGGAAGCAGGGCCCCCGGGCCCTTTCTGCCCGACCGAACCTGCAGCAGACTCTGGCTCGGGTGCCGCCTGTCCGCCGTCGTGGTGCCCGAGGGGACGACGACGATGTGGCTCCACGACCGCTTGTACCGGGCTCGCGCCGAGGGTGGCGCGATCTCCGCCGAGCAGGTCGCCATCCTCGTCGTCGTCGCGGCGCTCGTCGCGGCCATCTTCGCCGCAGCGGTTCCCGAGCGCGTCGAGGAGGAGGCCCAGGTCGCGGCCGACTGCCTGTTCAGCACGGCCTGCGAGGGCCCGGGCGGCGGTGACGGTTCGGGGGGCGGCACCGGTGACGGTTCGGGGGGCGGCACCGGTGACGGTTCGGGTGGTGACGGTTCGGGTGGTGACGGCTCTGGTGGCGACGGCGGCTCGGGGGGCGGCGGCTCGGGTGGCGACGGCGGCTCGGGGGGCGGCGGCTCGGGTGGCACCGGTGACGGTGGCGACGCCGGCGATGGTTCCGGCGGTGGCAGCGGTGACGGTTCGGGTAGCGGTGACGGTCCGGGGGGCGGCACCGACGGTGGCTCGGGTGGCGATGGCGACGGCGGGACGCTCGCGGGCGACAACGATGGCGCGGGCGACAGCGACGGGTCCGGTGACGGATCGGGTGGCGACGGGTCGGGCGGTGACGGGTCCGGTGGCGGTGACGGGTCCGGTGGTGGTGACGGG
>JAGXST010000294.1 GCA_018335555.1 Actinomycetota bacterium
GTGGATCAGCCGCCGGCCTGCACGGAGCGTCCGTCGGAGGCCGCGTCAGCCGGGTGCACGACGTACCAGCCACCGTCCTGCACCTGCTTGATGGTCTGGATGTCCGCGCCGTAGTTCTGCTGGTCGGCCTGGTACTCGAAGGTGCCCTGCACGGTCTCGATCGGGTTGCTGAGCAGCCATTCGGCGATCTGGTCGTGGTCGAGGCACTGGCAACCCTCGACACCGGCGGTCAGGACCTGCCAGGCCGCCCACGACGCACCCGCCTGGGTCTCGGGGTCGGTGTAGGCGAGCCCCTCCTCGGCGGCCGCGGCGCGGTAGCGCTCGACGAGTTCCGATGCCCCTTCGTTGGAGAGGTACGGCTCGAACGGCTCGAAGATCGTCACCGACGTGGCACCTTCGGCCAGTTCACCGGCCGCCAGCATCGGCCCCGGTGCAGGCCACTGGTAGAAGTGGTTGCGCGGGGTGTAACCGATCTGCGCGAGCGAGGCCAGCAGGTTGGTGCCGTCCTCACCCAGCGCGCCGACGTAGAGCAGGTCCGCGTCGGCCTCGGCGACACGCTGCGCGATGCCGGAGAAGTCGGTCGTGCCGATGTCGAACGACAGGTCGAGGACGACCTCGAGGCCCATCTCCTCGGCGACCCGAAGTGCACCGCCGCCCTGCTCGAGCGCCTCGGTACCCGCGTTCTCGTCGTCAACGCCGTAGACCAGGAAGTCGGTGCCCGGGAACCGGTTGGTCACGAAGGCGACGGTCTGCGGCGCGTCGTCACCGAGCGACTCGTAGGCCTCGAACACCTTCGCCGGCGTGGTGTGGTGGGTGTTGAGACCCACGAACCAGGTCGGGAAGTGCTTGTCGTAGGTGTAGGCGTAGGTGAGGCTGGCCGTGTGGTGCGGGAACACGTAGCCGTAGCGTTCGGCGACGGACATGGCCGCCGTGATCGAGCCCGTGCCGTAGGGGCCCATGACGAGGTCGACCCCTTCCTGGGTGATGAGCCGCTCGTAGAGCGCGGCCGACTGCTCGGCCTGCGACTCGTCGTCGAGGACCGTCCACTCGACCGGCCGGCCCAGCAGGCCGCCGTTCTCGTTGAGCATCTCGACGTACTGCTCGGCGACGATCTCGTGGATCTTCGCCGTCGGCGCGAACGGACCGGTCAGTGCCAGCGCACCACCGATCTGGATCGGCTCGCCGGACGGCTCCTCGGCCGCTTCCTCGCCGTCGCCGCCGTCTTCGGTCGCGCCCTCGTCGGCGGTTTCCTCGGCATCGGGCTCGGTCGTGTCGTCGCCTCCGCACGCGGCGATGCTCAGCGACATCGCAGCGAGCAGTGCGATCCTTCGGGACCGTACTCGCATGAAGACCTCCCGCGGCGTTCCGGCCTCGGTGCGAACGTTTGCAGTCCCGCGACGCGACACCCTCGTTCGTCCGCTCCCGACGGCGAACGGGCGTTCGCCGCGATTGGCTCTCCCAAGCCGCCCCACGACGCTACTACGCTCGCCGTATCGATGTCAAACGTTTGCATTGGGGTTTTCTGCCCCTGTTACGCTGTTTCCTCGTGGCGACACGGGAGGTTCCATGGCCCAGGTCAGCATCATCGGACTCGGCAGGATGGGGCGGGCGATGGCGGTCCGGCTCGTCGAACGTGGCTTCGCCGTCGCGGTGTACAACCGCACGGTGCGCCGGGCGGAGGAGCTCGCGGGCGAGGTCGATGTCCGTGTGTGCGTGACGGCCCGCGAGGCAGCGGCCGCGTCACCGGTCGTGATCACCGCCGTGGCCGACGACGCCGCCCTGCTCGAGGTGGCCGAAGGCGGCGACGGCCTGCTCGCCGGGCTCGGGGACGGCACCGTCGTCGTCGAGACCAGCACCGTCGCGGCGACCACGATGCGCGAGCTCGCGGGCCTGGTCGCCGCCACGGGGGCACGGCTGCTCGACGCACCCGTCTCCGGCAGCGTTCCCAGCGTGCAGAAGGGCGAGTTGGTGTTCCTCGTCGGGGGTGACGCGGACGCGGTGGATGCTGTCCGGCCGGTGATGGACGCGCTGGCCAAGCAGGTCATCCACCTCGGCGACGTCGGGGCGGGTGCGGCCACCAAGCTCGCGGTCAACGCGGTGGTCCACGCGCTCAACGTCAGCCTGTCCGAGGCACTGGTGCTGACCGAGCAGGCGGGGGTCGGACGCGAGGCCGCCTACGACGCCATCGCCGCGAGTGCCGCCGGCGCACCGTTCGTGCACTACAAGCGTGCCGCCTTCCTCGACCCCGAGGCCACGCCGGCCGCGTTCGCGCTCGCGTTGGTCGCCAAGGACCTGCGCCTCGCGATCGCGTTGGCCGAGGAGACCGGCGCGCCCCTCCCCCAGGCCCGGGCCAACCTCGAGGTGGTCGAGGGCGCCGTCGCCGGGGGCAACGGCGAGCGCGACATGAGCTGGCTCGCCGAGGTCCACCGCAACACCTGACCACGCCGCGTGTCATCCCTCGACGTCGGTGTCACCCCTCGACGTCGGTGTCACCACCCATCGCCGACATCGACGCCCTGGCGTGACATCGACGCCCTGGCGTGACATCGACGACCTCTGGTGACGTCGATGGCCATCGACGAGCAGACCGGCTGGGTTCCGGCGGCCGAGGTTGTCCACAACGTCGGGGATCGCCGTCCGGACGCCGCGTCGGGGCTCTGCCAGCCTGTGGTGCATGACCTCCATCGACGAACGCGCCATCGCCATCGCCCGCAAGCAACGTGGTCTGCTCACGCGCCACCAGCTCGAGGACGCGGGGGTGTCGACCTCCACCATCGCCCGCCGGATCCGCCGTGGACGCTGGATCGAACCAGTCCCGGGGGTGGTCGACCTGACCACGCACCAGGCCTCGTGGCACAAGGGCCTGCAGCAGATCCTGCTCGCGACCGGGCCCGAGTCCTGGGTGTCCCACGGCACGGCCGCGCACCTGCACGACTTCCTCGACCGGCTCCGACCGAACACCTACGACGTGGTCGTCCGTCGCGGCAGCCACACCACGGTCGGTGCGCTCGACCTGCACACGACCACCCGACTGGCCCCGGACGAAACCACGACCGTCCTCGGGCTTCGATGCACCTCACGCGCCCGCACGCTGCTCGACCTGGCGCCGACACTCACGCTCGAGGAGCTCGAACGGCTCACGCTCGACCTCGGCCGGCGCGACCCCACCGCGTTCCGTCACCTGGCCGATCTGCTGGCCCGCTACCCGCGCGCGGGCGGACGGCGACGCCTGTTGACCGTGATCGCGCGGCTGCCCGACGACCTGACCAAACTCGGCTCACCGGTCGAGGGGCTGCTCGTCCCCGAACTGCTCCGTCACGGGGCCCCGATGCCGAAGCTGCAGTTTCCCGTGCGCGACCTCGACGGTGCCTTCATCAAGCGCGTGGACGCGGCATGGGAGGACGAAATGCATCTCGTCGAGATCGACGGCCACGCCTACCACGACACCTCCGGTGCGCGGCGCGCCGACGAGGAGGCACGCGGCACCATGCGCGCCGTCGGCTGGACCGTCCACGTCCTGCGCCGGGAGGACCTCGGCGGCGACGCACCGGCGCGCATCGCCGCCGAGGTGTTGGCCGCAATCGCGCGGAGGACGGGAACACGGCGATGACGCGTCCGGTCGTCGATGTCGCGCCCGGTCACCGCCATTGACGAGTTGGCGCGACATCGAGGGGCGACCGCGACACCGAGGGGGCCGCCACTGCCTCGTGCCACCGGCGGTCGATGCCGTACCCGCGCGTGGAACCGGCCCGCCCCGCTGGTCGCGGGACGGGCCGGAGGTCGAGCGGGCCGGGTGGTGGCGTCAGCTCACCAGGACGCGGCGATGTACTGGGTCTCCATGAACTCGAGCAGGCCGTCGTGGGCGCCCTCGCGGCCGAGCCCCGACTGCTTCATGCCGCCGAAGGGTGCGGCCGGGTCGGACACGAACCCGCGGTTCAAACCGACGATGCCGGCCTCGATCGCCTCGCAGGTGCGCAGGCCACGGCCGAGGTCGCCCGAGTAGACGTAGGCGGCCAGGCCGAACTCGGTGGCGTTGGCCAACTCGATCGCCTCGTCGTCTTCGGAGAACGAGGTGACCGGTGCGACCGGCCCGAAGATCTCGTGGGCGAGCAGCGGGTCGTCACGGTCGACACGGCTGAGCACGGTCGGCTCGTAGAACCATCCCGGCCCGGACGGGGCCTTGCCGCCCACCAGGACCTTGGCGCCGGCCGAAGCCGACTGGTCGACCATCCCGGCGATCTCCTCGCGGGCACCTTCGTTGATGACCGGACCGACGTCGTTGCTCTTGTCGAGGCCGGGGCCGAGCTTGAGCGCGCCCATCGCCTCGGCGAGCTTCTGCGAGAACTCGTCGGCGACGCGCTCGTGGACCAGGAACCGGTTCGCCGCGATGCACGACTCGCCGCCGTTGCGCATCTTCGCGATCATCGCACCCTCGACGGCCGCATCGAGATCGGCGTCCTCGAACACCACGAACGGCGCGTTGCCGCCCAGTTCCATCGAGCAGTTGAGGATCTGCTGGGCCGCCTGCTCGAGCAGCATGCGCCCGACCTCGGTCGAGCCGGTGAACGACACCTTGCGGACGCGGGAGTCCTGCAACATCGTGCCGACGGTGGCACCGGAGCGGCGCGAAGGGATCACGTTGACCACGCCCGCGGGCGCGCCGGCATCGGTCATCATCTCGCCGAGCAGCAGCGCAGTCAGCGGCGTGTCCGACGCCGGCTTGAGCACGACCGTGCAGCCGGCCGCGAGCGCCGGTCCGATCTTGCGTGTGGCCATCGCCGCAGGGAAGTTCCACGGGGTGACCAGCACGGACACACCTACGGGACGGTGCAGGGCGAGGATCTTCTTGTCCCCGCCCGGTGCGGTCGAGATGCCGCCGATGGCGCGGACGGCCTCCTCGCCGTACCACCGGTAGAACTCGGCCGAGTAGTTCACCTCACCGATCGCGTCGCTCCAGGCCTTGCCGCTCTCGCGGACGATGACCTCGGCGATCTCGTCGCGACGGTCGATCATCGCCTGGTAGGCGCGTCGCAGGACCTCGGCCCGCTCGCGCGGGGGGGTCTCGCGCCATTCCTTGGCGACCTCGTCGGCCGCCGCGACCGCGGCGGTGGCGTCGTCGGCCGACCCCGACGCGACCGAGGCGATGACCTCGCCGGTCGCGGGGTCGTGCACGTCGAAGCGTTCGCCGTCGCTGGCGGGCTGCCACTTGCCGCCGATCGACAGGTCCGTTGGAATCTTGGCGATGACGTCCGACATGTCAGCTCCCTACAGCGTGCAGTACGAGATTGGCGGAAACGCTAGCCGCCGCGTCAGCCGACGACCTTGGCGACCGTCTCGGTGATGCGGGCGACGTTGGGCAGCACCTCGTCCTCGAGCGAGTCGGCGCTGGGCAACGGGATGTGCGGTGTCGTGATCCGGGTCACCGGCGCGTCGAGGTCCCAGAAGCACTCCTCGGCGGCGATGGACACGATCTCGGCACCCCAGCCGCACAGGCGGGGGTTCTCCTCGACGGTGACCAGGCGCGAGGTGCGCGACACCGATTCGAGGATGGTGCGCGTGTCGAGCGGCACCAGCGAGCGGACGTCGATGACCTCGGCCGAGATGCCGTGCTCGGACTGCAGGCGGTCGGCGGACTCGAGCGCGCGCGGCACCATCGACGCCAGCGCCACGATCGTGACGTCGTCGCCCTTGCGTACGGTCTTGGCCTTGCCGAGTTCGTCGACGATCTCGCCGTCGGGGACGTGGCCCTTGGTGGGATACAGCGACTTCTGCTCGAAGAACATCACCGGGTCGTCGCTGCGCACCGACGCCGCGAACAGGCCGATCACGTCCTCGGGCGTCGACGGGGCGACGACCTTGAGGCCGGGGATCATCATCGCCCAGTTCTCGACCGCCTGGGAGTGCTGCGCGCCGAACCGCAGTCCGCCGCCGTTGGCGGTGCGGATGACCAGCGGGAAGGTGACCTGGCCGGCCGTCATGTAGCGCGACTTGGCGATCTCGACCGCGACGATGTCCCAGCAGGTGGCCAGGAAGTCCGAGAACATGATCTCGGCGATCGGGCGCATCCCCGTCATCGCGGCGCCCATCGCGGCGCCGATGATGGCCTCCTCGGAGATCGGCGTGTCGCGGATCCGCGTGTCGCCGAACTCCTCGAGCAGGCCCTTGGTGGCCTTGAACACGCCGCCGGCGGCCGCCACGTCCTCGCCGAGGAAGACGACCGACTCGTCGCGCCGCATCTCCTGCGCGATGGCCCGGGCCACCGCGTCGCGGTAGGTGATCAGTTCCGCCATGACGAACCTCCGTCGGCCCACACGTCGGTGAACGCGCTCTCGATGTCGGGCAGCGGCCCGTTCTTGGCCGCCTCGGTGGCGGCGTCGACGTCCGCCTGTGCCTGCTGGTCGATCTCGTCCAGCGCGCTCTCGGCGATGCCGAGGTCGAGCAGACGCTTGCGGTAGGTCGGGAGCGGATCGCGGGCGAGCCACTCGGCGACCTCCTCCTCGGGGCGGTAGGTGCCAGGGTCGGCACGCGAGTGGCCGCCGTGGCGGTAGGTCATCGCCTCGAACATCGTCGGGCCGCCACCGGCGCGGGCCTTGTCGATCGCCTTCTTCGCCTCGAGGTGGACCGCCTCGGGGTCATTGCCGTCGATGACGATGCGCTCGAGGCCGTAGGCCGCGGCACGGTCGGCGGCGGGGTGCTCGACGGCGGTGACGCTGCTGATCGGCGTGTACTCCATCCACAGGTTGTTCTCGCACACGAACACGACCGGCAGGTTCCACACGACGGCGAGGTTGAGCGCCTCGTGGAAGGCGCCGATGTTGGTCGCGCCGTCGCCGAAGAACGCCACGGTGACCTCGCCGCTGTCCTGCAGTTGCGACTGCCACGCCGAGCCGAGCGCGATCGGCAGGTGGGCGCCGATGATCGCGTACGAGCCCATCACGCCGTGTTCGACGCTGGTCAGGTGCATCGAGCCGCCCTTGCCCGCGCACACCCCGTTGGCGCGCCCGAGCAGTTCGGCCATCACGCCGTCCATCGGCACCCCGCGGGCCAGCGTGTGGGCGTGGCCACGGTAGGTACAGAAGGTGCGGTCGCCCTCCTGCATCGCCTCGGCGACGCCCGCCGCGATCGCCTCCATGCCCAGCGACAGGTGCGAGGTGCCCTTCACCAGGCCGTCCATGAACAGCCGGTAGGCGCGTTCCTCGAACTTCCGCAGGCGCACGACCTGGCGGTACAGCGCCAGGCGGGTCTGTTCGGACAACTCCTCGGTCCCGGCCGGCGTGGCCGGCTTGCGGCCACCGACGCGTGCGCTGGTCTTCTTGGCCGTCTTCTTGGCCGCCGTCCGCTTCGAGGTCGTCTTGGCAGCGGTCTTCTTCGCCGCCGTCTTCTTCGCAGCGGTCTTCTTGGCCGTCTTCTTCGCGGTGGTGGTTGCCACGTGTGACGCCTTCGGTCAGTACTTGTTGGTGATGAACAGTTCTTCGGCCGGGAACAGGGTCAACAGGTCGCTGCCGTCGGCCGTCACGACGATCTCCTCCTCGATGCGTGCCGCCGAGCGACCGTCCTTGGCGGGGCAGTAGGTCTCGAGGGCGAACACCATGCCCTCCTTGATCTCAACCGGCGTCTCGAGCGAGTTCAGGCGCGAGATGATGGGGCGCTCGTGCAGGCCGAGCCCGAGACCGTGCCCGAACTGCAGACCGAAGGCCTCCATCTCGGAATCGAAGCCGAATTCCTCGGCCTTGGGCCACAGCTTGGCGATCTCGTCCGTACCGACGCCGGGCTTGACGGCCTGGATGGCCGCATCGATCCACTCGCGGGCCTTGGCGTAGGCGTCGTGGTGGGCCTGCGTCGCCCGGCCGACCGCGAAGGTTCGGTAGTAACAGGTCCGGTAGCCGTTGTAGGCGTGGATGATGTCGAAGTACGCGGTGTCACCGGGGCGGACGTAGCGGTCCGAGAACACGTGCGGGTGGGGGCTGCAGCGCTCCCCCGCGATCGAGTTGATCGCCTCGACCTGCTCGGAGCCCATCTCGATCAGGCGGCTGGTCGCCAGGGCGACGATGTCGTTCTCGCGTACGCCCGGCTTGAGCACCTCGGAGATGTCCTGGTAGACACCGTCGACCATCGCGGCGGCCTGGCTCAGCAGCATGATCTCGTCGACGTTCTTGATCTCACGGGCGTTGAGCATGACCTGCTGGCCGTCGAGCACCTCGAGCCCGAGGGCCTCGAGTTCGCGGAGCACCGCGAGTTCGATCGTGTCCACGCCGATCGGCATGTCGGCGACGCCCTCGTTGCGCAGGATCTCGGCGATCTCCTGCGCGGCGTCGGCCGGCAGACCCGAGTTCGGGGCGATGGCGCCCTGCAGGCCGAGGTTGCCCCCGAGCGACTGCGAGCTGTTGATCCACGGTGAGTACATGCGGTGGTTCTTCGCCGCCGAGCCGAAGTCCCAGATCCACGGGGTGCCGTTGCGCGTGAGCAGTGCCCAGCGCTCGGTCTTGTTGTAGGCCCACGTGCCGATGTGCGTCGCCGTCAGGTAGCGCACGTTGGAGGTCTCGAACACGAGTACCGCACCGAGTTCGCTGGCCTCGAGCGCCGCCTTCGCGCGCTCGAACCGGTAGGTGCGCAGCCGGTCCATGTCGACCCGCTGCTCCCAGTCCACCTGCTGGATACCCGGCGCTGCGATACCGCTCTGCGCGAACTCCGCCACCTTCGTTCCTCCCGGGCCCCACGGGCCGTTCACGGCCTGACGCCGGCGACGCGCCGACTGACCGGATCCGATGCTGCCTCACGGCGCGCAGCATCTGCTGCTGGAACCGTGCTACTCGTTGCAAACGTTTGCTAAGCGTAGAGCACCCTGCTTGGCACCGTCAAGGGATGTCGGGTTCTCGGACGTCGAAGGCGGACCGGACGCCGCCTGATCGTGCTGCTGCCGATGTTCGCCACTGTTCCGTTCGTCAATCGATTGCATTACGGTTGTCGCAGAACGGTTGCCGAACATCGGTGGCCGAGAATCGGTGGCTCCAGCCGGACGACCCCTGAGCGTCGCCGGATCGGCGCGGAGCCGGGAGGACGACATGACCGACGGGCACGCCAACGACGGCCACGGCCACGATCACGCGCACGACGATCCCGCCGAGGGGCCCGGCCACGTCCACATCCACGACCCCGAGGGCCACGTCCAGGCCGTCGAGACCGACCTGGAGTACTTCCGGCGCAAACGGCTGGAGTCACGCGTGCTGCACTTCCTGCGCCGCGGGATCATCACCTTCGCCGACCTGCTGGGCGCCGATCCGGGCTCCGGCGACGAGACGCCGTGGCGCGAGCGTCGCTGGGCGGACGCCGATGGCCCCATCCGGTTCGTCGAGGACGAGCTCGACCGGCTCGTGAAAGGCATCGCGACCGCGACGATCCCCCACGCCGGCGCCGAGGCCGTCGCCATCGACGACACCCGCCGTGAGCGCGGCGACTACGACCCCTTCTTCCGCATCGCCGAGCGTGAGCACCTCGGTCGGGGCGGCCTCGACGAGCGACTCGAGGCGGTCGCCGCCGAACTCGCCAACACCCATCGTCTGCTGGCGGGCTTCACCCGGGCGCTGCTCGACCGTGGCCGCGTCACGCCGGAGCAACTCGACGCGCGTCGCGAGGAACTCGCGCGCATCGACCACCGCAACGGCGCCCGCATCACGGCCCGCGCCTGGCTCGACCCCGAGTTCAAGCAGCGCCTGATCGAGACGGGTCGCGCCGCCGTCCGCGAACTCGACATCCCGCCAGGCAAGCTCGGGCGGCTCGGTGTGGCGGAGAACACCGACGAGGTCCACAACATCGTGGTCTGCACGCTGTGCTCGTGCTACCCGCACGACCTGCTGGGCAACCCGCCCTGGTGGTACCGCACCGACGGGTACAAGCAGCGCATCGTCACCGAACCGCGCGCGACCATCCGCGACATGTTCGACCTCGACCTGGCCGACGACGTGCAGGTCCGGGTACACGACTCGACCTCCGACGTGCGCTGGATGGTGCTGCCGCAGCGCCCGGCCGGGACCGAGGGCATGAGCGAGGACGAACTCGC
>JAGXST010000295.1 GCA_018335555.1 Actinomycetota bacterium
GCTTGGACACGCCGGCACGGTCGGCGATCTCCTCGATCGCCGCGCCCTGGTAGCCACGCTCGGCGAAGACCTGCCGGGCCACGCCGATCAACTGCTCGCGGCGTTGCGGCGCGGCCATGCGCACGCGTCTCGGGGTCGTCACCACCACTCCTGCCGTTTCCTGCTCCGGCAACCTACCGGCCAGGCCGGGGGGCAACGAGCGAGCGGAGCGAGCGAGACAGGGGACCCGGCCGGGTCATGTCCGGGTGCGGCGCTCGAGTTGGGTGGTGGTGGGCAGTTTGATGTCGCGGGCGAGGCGGAGCACCTGCATGGTCCGGATGACCACCCACGAGATGTCGAACTCCCACCAGCGAAGTCCGTGCCGGGCCGATGCGGGGAACGCGTGGTGGCCGTTGTGCCAGCCCTCGCCGAAGCCGAGCAGCGCCATGACCGGGTTGTTGCGGCTCTCGTCGTGCGCGGCCCAGGGGCGGGTCCCGAACACGTGGCAGATCGAATTGATCGACCAGGTGACGTGGTGCAGCAGGAAGATGCGGACCAAGCCGCCCCACAGGAACCCGGTCAGCGCGCCGGCGAACGACATCGTCAGCAGGCCGCCGAGCACCGCCGGGAGGGCGAAGGTGGCCAGCAGCAGCCAGGGGAAGGCGCGGTTGACCCTGACGATCGCCCGGTCCTTGAGCAGGTCGGGTGCCCAGGCCTCCTGGACGGTGGTCTCGGGCGAGAACAGCCAGCCGGTGTGGGAGAACCACAGGCCCTTGAGCAGCCCCCTGAAGCCGTCCTCGAAGTCGACGTGCGGCGAATGGGGGTCGCCGGGGCGGTCCGAGTAGGCGTGGTGGCGACGATGGGTCGCGACCCAGTCGATGACGGCACCCTGGATCGCCATGGAGCCGGCGACGGCGAACAGCACCCGCACCCACTGCGGGACCCGAAAACTCTGGTGGGTGAGCAGGCGGTGGAAGCCGACCGTGATGCCGAGGCCGGTGAAGGCGTAGAAGCCCACGAGCAGCCCGACGTCGACGGCGCTCACGCCGCGACCCCAGCCGTACCACAGCGCCGCACCGACGCCGACCAGCGGCAGGGTCACGATCAGCAGGATCGACAGGCGTTGCCAGCGCAGCGCGCGTGGCGAGGCCATCTCGACCCCGCGCACGGTCGGCACGGACTCCGGACGGGACGTGACTGCTGACACCTGGGCTGCCTCGGCGCTCGACGGAACGGGCTACGTCAGCGTAAGTTACGGTGCCGTAGACCCAGATGCCAACGGCCGCCCGGCCGGGTGCGTCCGCCTGCGGATACGTTGGGGCACCGCCGTCTGCCCAGGAGTGCCGTGTCCGCGCTGCCCGACGACGTGCGTGGGGTGGTCGAGTCCGCCCGCCATGTGTTGCATCGTGGACTCGACGACCTCGCCGACGACCTGCGGCGGGCCAGCGGCGAGGTCGAACCGTCACCGAAGTCCGACGGGACGCCTGTCACCGCGCTCGATCACGAGGTCGACGCCCGGTTGCGCGAGGCGATCGGCGCCGCCCTGCCGGCGCACGGGATCCTCAGCGAGGAGGGCAGCACCGTGGTGCCCGACACCGAGTGGTGCTGGGTGATCGACCCGATCGACGGCACCTCCAACTTCACCGCCGGGCTGCCCTACTGGTGCGTGTCGGTCGCCCTGGCGCACCGTGGCGAGGTGGTGTTCGCCACGATCGACGCTCCCGCGCTTCGGCGCCGCTACGAGGCGACCCGCGGCGAGGGTGCGACCCGCAATGGTCGCCCGGTCCGGGTGCGGGAGATGGTCGCATGGGACGACGAGTCCATGGGGCACGTACCGGTGATGTTGACCACGGGGACGGCCAGACGCGCCCGACAGGCGGGCCTGGCGCTGAATCCGCGGGTGATGGGGTCGACCGCGCTCGACATGGCCTTCGTGGCCGAGGGGGTCGCCGCGGCCTCGGTGGCGGTCATCCCCCACGTCTGGGACATCGCTGCCGGGTCGCTGCTGGTCCGCGAGGCCGGCGGGGCGGTGGTCACCCTCGACGGCGACGACCTGCTGCCCCTGCGGGTCGGCGACGACCACCTGCGCACGCACGCGCCCACGGCGGCGGGGGCGGAAGCACACGCCGTCCGCCTGCTCGCCAAACGCCTGTTGCCGGACTGACACGACGGCGCCCACCGCCGAAGCGGTGGGCGCCGTGAGTTCTGCGGAGCGCTGTTAGCTGTCGCCCTCGGTGTCCTCGGTGAGGTCGTCGGTGCCCTCTTCCTCGGTCATGGTGTCGTCCATGCCCTCTTCTTCGGTCATGGTGCCGTCGTCGAGGGTGCCGTCGTCGAGGGTGCCGGTGTCCTCGACCGTGGTGTCGTCGGTGGCACCGTCGTCGCAGGCGACGCCGGCGACGGCGAGGGTGGCGACAGCGGCGAGGGACAGGAAGCGCTTACGGTGCAACATGAGTCGTTCTCCTTGGTCAGGGCCCCAGCCGGGCGCGGCTGGGAGGTGCTGGGGAAGCGTCCCGGCAGGCCGAGGCCTGTGGTCCGCATCCCCGCCACCCTCCGGACAGTGACCCCGGAGGGTCGCGACCGTGGGGCGGTGTCCGACCACCTGCGCGTTCGGACACGGGCGGGAACCCCGTGGTGGCACTGACCCCATGCTGACCTACGACCGCGGTCGGAGTGGGACCTGGGTCCCGCCCAATGGCCACCGCCCTGCGGGCACGGCCATGCGACGGGGCCGGTCAGGCCTTCAGCCGTCGCTGGACCGGTCGAGACGGGCCGCGATGATCCCGCAGACGCGCTCGAGTGCGGCGACGTCACGTTCGTCGAGGTCTGCGAACACCAGCGCGCGCACGGCTGCGACGTGGCCCGGCGCCGATTCGACGACCTTGCCGTAGCCGGCGTCGGTCAGCACGGCACGGGTGCTGCGCGCATCATCTGGATCGGGGTGGCGCTGAACCCAGCCGCGCCGCTCGAGCCGCGTCACCACGTGGGACAGGCGCGAGAGCGAGCAGTTGGCCTGGTCGGCCAGGTCGCGGAGGCGACGCGCCCGGCCGTCCGCCTCACTCAGCAGCGCCATGACCCAGTACTCGAAGTGGGACAGGCCGGCGTCGCGCTGCAGTTGCGTCTCGAGGGCGCCGGGTAGGCGGAGGAACACCGCCGCGAGTTCGCGCCATGCGCGCTGTTCGGCCTCGTCGAGCCAGGGGTTCGCGTCCATCCGCCAACGGTAGCAACGGCGCTTGACGGCACCGGCGAGCAGCCATACCTTAGTTGAAGCTTCAACTATACGTGCAGGAGTCGCCCGTGACGAACCAGCAAACCACCAGCCCGGACGTGCGGATGCCGGCGATCTACCTGAGCCACGGCGCACCCCCACTGGTCGACGACACCTTGTGGACGTCGCAGTTGCAGCAGTGGGCGCGCGGTCTGCCGCGTCCGGAGCAGATCCTGATCGTGTCGGCCCACTGGGAGTCGGCCCCGCTGATGCTGGGCGCGACCGAGACCGTGCCGCTGGTCCACGACTTCGGCGGGTTCGCCCGGCGCTACTACCAGGCGACCTATCCGGCGCCCGGAGCACCGGAGTTGGCCGAGCGGATCGAGGGGCTGCTGCCGGTGACCGAGCACGTCGCCCGCGCACCGTCCCGTGGCCTCGACCACGGCGCCTACGTGCCACTGAGCGTGATGTACCCCGAGGCGGACATCCCGGTGCTGCAGATGTCGCTGCCCACGTTCGACCCGGATCGTCTGCTCGAACTCGGCCGGCGGCTGCGACCGTTGCGCGACGAGGGCGTACTTATCGTCGGCTCGGGCTTCACCACCCACGGCCTGCCGTTCCTGACCCGCGAACACTGGACCTCGACGACCGCCACCCCGCCGGGTTGGTCACACGAGTTCGACGCCTGGGCGGCCGAGGCGCTCGCCCGCGGCGACGTCGACGAGTTGGCCGCCTTCCGCGACCGTGCGCCGGGCATGCCCTACGCGCATCCCACGGTCGAGCACTTCGCGCCGATGTTCGTCACGCTCGGCGCCGCCTCGGACCCCGAGCAGGCGCCCGAACAGGTCGTCGACGGGTTCTGGATGGGGCTGGCCAAGCGGTCGTTCCAGGCCGCCTGAACGACTCCGGGTCAGACCGCCTCCTGCAGGTCGGGCGGCAGCTCCCCCTCGAGCTTCTCCCAGACGGCGGCGGCACCACGCCGCGCGAACAGCCGCGCGAGCCCGACCAGGACACCGGTCACCGCGGTCCAGGCGACCGCCTCACCCCAGCTCGTCTTCGGGTCGGCCGGGTTGACCGGCGGCTCGCTGCCGCGCTGCTGCTGCCACAACGCCTGGCTCCCGCGCAGCGCAGCCGTGGCTGCGGCGATGGACGCCAGGCCGGCGAAGGCCTTCCAGGTGGCGGATCTCACGACGAAGCTCCTCGGGGGACGCGTGACGCCATGCAAGTGGGCCGGTCAGGCCGACGGTGCATGCCGGCACGGCCGGACGGACGGACCGGAGTTCGGGACAATCCGCGAGCAACCTTTCCGCCCTCCCGGGCATCTCAGCCGCGACCGCCGACACCAGGACCGCCCGTGCGAGCACGCCGCCCCGACGTCGTCGATGACGAGATCGTGGCCGTGACGCGCGCTGTTCTGCCCTTGGCGCTGTCGCTGTGTCGGAGCCGCGAGGAAGCCGAGGACGTCCTCGCAGAGGCCGTCGGATGCTGCCTCGATCGCTGGCGTTCCGGGCGCATCGACCACCCTCGGGCCTACCTGCGTGCCGCGGTCGTCAACGAGGTGCGGCAGCGACACCGCCGGCGGGGACGACTGCGACTGACACCGCTGTTCCACGACGACGGCGACCAACTGGCATCACCGGCGGCCGACACCGACCGCATCGACGACGAGCTGACCGTGCGTGCCGAGCTGCGCAAACTTCCCGAGCGCCAACGTCTGGCGGTGTCTCTCCGCTACCTCGAGGACCTGCCGTACGAGGCCATCGCCGACCTCATGGGTGTCGCGGTCGGGACGGCGAAGTCCCAGGTGTCGCGCGGCGTGGCCCGGCTCGGCGCGACTCTCGCTGAGTCCCGGACACAGGAGGCCTGCGATGGATGACGTGGAACTGCTCGTTCGTGAGGGTCTGCGCGACGCGACGTCGAACACACCCCTGTCGGCCGGCTTCTGGTCCATGGTCGAGCGCCGTGCCCGCATCGCTCGCCGGCGGCGCACCGTGCAGCGCTCCCTCGGTGCGGCCGCAACCCTCGCGCTGGTCACGGTGCTCGGGGCCGTGATGCTCGACCGGGCGGGCGCGCCCCCCGTGCTCGCGGAGTTGGACGCGCCGCCCGCCCGGCCGGTGGTCGTCGCCGAGGGCGAGTTGGCCAGCGGCGAGCGATGGAAGCTGTCGGTGGCAGGACCCGCGGCCTGGCCGCAGGCCGGCGGCGAGGCCGGCGAGCTCTGCACCCGCGTCGACCTCGCGGTCGACGAGGGAGCGAGGGGCAATTCGGTCAATTGCGCCCCACCCGACAGCGAGGTGCGGGTGTTCGACTCGGTCAGCGGCCTGTTCGTGCTGCGCGACGCCGCGGGGGCGACGACGCTCGAACTGCTCGTCGCCGGACGGACCGTGACTGTTCCGATGCAGGTGGTGGGCGCGGGCCGTTTCCCGGCCACCTGGGCGGTCGCCGACATCTCGCGAGCACCGCGCCTCGCCGAGGTCGAGCGGCTCGCGGTCGTCGACCGCGAGGGTGTCGAGCTGTGGTGGAGCCACGGTCCCGCATCACCCGAGTCCGGCACTCCGCCCTGAGCCACACGGATGGAGAACGACAGAGACCCCGCCGATGTCTCGGCGGGG
>JAGXST010000296.1 GCA_018335555.1 Actinomycetota bacterium
CCGAAGACGACCTCGTTGAGCCGCTTCGGGTCCTGCTCGACCAGGCCGCCGGCGAGCGAGGTGGCGGCCACGGTCTGGTGGTGGGCGTCGGCGACGACGTGGGTGTCGAAGAACAGGCAGGTCCACGGGTCGAAGTCGAGGCGGCGCAGCGCGGTCGCGAAGCGGGCCATCGTGGTCACCGACGACATCTCGAACACCGCGAGGTGGCCGACGACGGCCCCGAGCCAGCGACGGTGCAGGCCGAACATCGACACCAGGTTGACGGTGGCGAGCGTGATGCCGGGCAGCAGGTCGATGTAGTGGTTCGGGCGCGACGACAGCCCGAGGCGTTCCATCGTCAGGGCGTACAACTCGGCATGGACGTCGGCGTCCACGCCGTCGCCGTACTCGTCGGCCTGGATCTCGACCAGCGCGGCCTTGGGCTTGCCGCCCAGGCGCGGGATCGCCCAACTGTGCGGGTCCGCCTCCTTGAGCTGCCATGCGGTGCGGTGGACGGCCTGCTCACGGAACTGGTGCAGGTCGCCGTCGTGCTCGATGAACTTCGAGATCGAACGGCCGTCGCTGTCGTCGGTGGTCAACTCCTGCAGGAAGACGGTGACGTCGTCGACGTCCGGCATCTCGCCGACCAGTTCGACCAGGCCGGCCTCGAACCGCTGCTCGAGTTGGCCGCGCAGCCGGATCAGGTCGGGGTGCCACTCCCAGCGTTCGTCGACGCCCTCGACGCCGCGGTAGTTGAGTTCGTAGACGAGGTAGAGGGCGAGGTGGGTGTCGTCGCCGGTGAGCGGGTCGTCCTCGGGGGCGGGCCACAGCGGCAGGTCGTGCGGCGGCTGGGTGAGGTGCTCGAGCAGGAAACTCGTCACCGGCCCACGTGCGGCCGGCAGCGGGCAGGGCAGGTGTCGTCCCGGCTGCTGGATCGGGCGCGGCATGCCGTCCGCGATGGGGGCCGTCGCGGTGTCCGGGGTCGAGCGAATCGCATCCACGTTCGTGTCGTCCTTGTCTGGCCCCGGGGGCGGAGGGGGATCACGGGGCTGGTCACTTGACCTGCTGGGACGGTACGGACCCGCGGCGTGCGGCCACGCAGGCGATGCCGACCGGTGGCCATGATCCGACCCGGGATGACGACCTGCCGGGCGAACGGACCCTGTACGGAAGCTGAAGCCTCCACCGTTCAGGCCAGCCTCGGCAGCTCCTGCTCGAGTTCGGCGACCGACGCGAACAGGTCACCGTGCTCACGCACCCGCGCGACGACGTCGTCCATCCTGAACCGCAGCGCGTCGGCATCGCCGCCGTCCGCGCCGTCGGCGACCTCGTCCCAGGTCAGCGGGGTCGACACGGTCGGCCGTTCGCGCGCCCGCGGCGAGTACACGCACACGGTCGTCTTGGTCAGGGTGTTCTGGTACCAGTCGATGAGCACCTTGCCGACCCGCTCGGACTTCGTCTGGGTGGCGATCACCAGTTCCGGATGGACGCGCTCGAGCAACTGGGCGACGTCACGCGAGAAGTCGCTGGTGTCGTCGTAGGTGACGCCGTCGTGGTTGAGCGGGACGTAGAGCTGCAGCCCCTTGCCACCCGAGGTCTTCGGCACCGCGGTGAGCCCGAGCCGGTCGAACACCTCACGCAGCAGCATCGCGACCTGCGCGCAGGTCACGACATCGGCCGGTGCGCCGGGGTCGAGGTCGAAGACGACGGCGCGGGGCACCTCGGGATCGGGTGCACGACCCATCGTGACGTGCAGCTCGAGGGCGGCCAGGTTGGCGACCCACACCAGTGCGGCGGTGTCGGTGAGGTTGCAGTGGTCGACCATGTCCTCGCGCTCGCCGGGCCGCAGCTTCCGACGTTCCTCTTCGGGCTTCGGCCGCCCCCAGCGGCCGGTCCCCCGCTTGGGCAGGGGCGTCGTGGTGAGCCAGTCCGGCTTGTGCGGGGGGCACCGCTTCTCGAAGAAGCTCTGACCGTCCACCCCGTCCGGGTAGCGCTTCAGGGTGACCGGACGGTCGACGAGGTGGGGCAGCATCACCGGCGCAACGGTGACGAAGTAGTTGATGAATGCGGCCTTGGTCGTGCCGTCGGGCCACAGCACCTTGTCGAGGTTGGACACGCTGAGCTGGCGGACGATGTCGTTGCCGTCGGCGTCGACGCCGGGCACCTCGACGGTCTGGCGCTTGCCGTCGCCCTTCGCCGCCATCAGGCCGTGTCGCGCTTGCCGTCGGTTTCGCCGCCACCGCCGCCGGCGGCCTTGGCGGCCGACAAGGACGCCTCGAGCGCCGCCATCAGGTCGACGACGTCACCCGATTCGCGTTCGGCGGCGGGTACCTCGCCGATGTCCTCGCCCTCGGCCTTGGCCTCGATCAGCTCGAGGACCCGCTTGCGGTACTCGTCCTCGTAGCGCGTCGGGTCCCAGTCGGCGGTCATGGACTCGATGAGCGAGGTCGCCATCGACAGCTCCCGATCGGCCACCTCGACGTCGTCGGGCAGCCCGTCGAGGTCCTCGGTCGCGACGACCTCGTCGTGGTAGAGCAGGGTGGAGACGGCCAGGGCCTTGCCGACCGGGCGCAGCACCGCGAGGTACTGCTTGCTGCGCAGGGTGAAGCGGGCCACGCCAGCCTTGCCCGTCTCCTCCATCGCACGGCGCAGCAACTCGTAGGACTTGGCGGAGACGTCGCCCGGGACCAGGTAGTACGACGACTCGTACTGCAGCGGTTCGATGTCGGCGAGGTCGACGAAGTCCTCGATGTCGATCGCGCGCGAGCGCTGCGGGTCGAGGGCCCGCAACTCCTCGGGGTCGAGCACGACGTAGCGGTCCGGCGCGATCTCGTAGCCCTTGACGATCTGGTCCTGGGTGACCTCCTCGCCATCCGCGGCGGCGACCTTGCGGTGACGGATGCGCGAGTTGTCGCCGCGACGGATCTCGCGGAAGCGGACGTTCTTCGGCTGGGTGGCGGTCACCAGCTTCACCGGGATGTTGACCAGCCCGAAGCTGATCGAGCCGTTCCAGATCGCACGTGGCATGTCGACCCACCAATCCTGCGGTCTCGCGCTGTCGCACTCGTCGTCGGGCTACCCGCCGCTCAGCGTAACGCCGGGACCCGTCGGTGTGGCGGCCATCTCAGTCCTCGCGGACGACCTCAGCGGGGTCCTTGTCGCTGCGCCGGCCGAGGTAGACCGGATGGCGCAGGCGACCGTCGGGCGTCCACTCGGTGAACCGCACGTCGACGACCAGGTGCGGCTCGGCGAACCGAGCGTCGCGGTGCTCGACGGCGTCGTGGAACGGGCTGTCCCGCCGCGGGATGAGTGCGGCCTCGAGCGCGGCGATCTCCTGCTCGGTCAGCCCTGACCCGACGCCGCCGGCGTAGCGCAGACCCGACGCGTCCTGGACCCCGACCAGCAGCGACCCGATGCGTCCCGCGCGGTGCCCCTTTCCGGGCCGCCAGCCGCCGACGACCACCTCCTGGCGCCTGGCGAGCCGGAGCTTGACCCACGCCTTCGAGCGCACGCCGGGCCGGTAGGGCGCGTCGACCCGCTTGGCGACCACGCCCTCGAGTCCGCGGTCGGTCGCGATCGTGAGCGCGGCGTCGAGGTCGTCGGTGTCCGGCGGAACCGACCAGGGGCCGTCGGCGGCGATGGACAGGTCGACCAGCGCCGCCCGGCGCGTCTGCTGCGGCCAGGCGAGGCGGTCGTCGCCGTCGAGCGAGAGCAGGTCGAACAGCAGCAGCGCGACCGGGTCCGCGGCGGCGGCGCGCGCCGCGCGGGTCGGGTCGGCGAGGTGCATGCGCGACTGCAACGCGGAGAACGACGGCCGCCCGTGCGCATCGAAGGCGACGATCTCGCCGTCGAGGACCGCCGGGCGACCGATCGCATCGGCGAGGCCGGCCAGCTCCGGGTACCTCGCGGTGATGTCGATCCCGTTGCGGCTGCGCAACTGCAGAGCGCCGTCGGCCGTCACGGCCACCAGTGCCCGCACGCCGTCCCACTTGAACTCGTAGCGGAACCCGTGCCGGACCTCGGCCTCCGTACCGGGCACGGCCAACATCGGCCGCAGGTTGCTGACATCCATCTTCGGTCACCGGTCGGGGGCGGTCCGGGTCTGGCGCTAGCTTGCCCGACTTCCCGCCTCGAGGAGCCGTCAGCCGTGCACGACGGTCTGGTCCTGCGCCCTGTCCGCGACGACGACGGCCCACGTCTGGTCGCCCTGATCGGTGCCGCGTACGCCGAGTACCCCGGCTGCGTGCTCGACCTGCCCGACCTCGACGCCGACCTGCCCGTGCCCGAGACGACCGCCGCGCGGCGTGGCGGCCGCTGGTGGGTGATCGAGGACGCCGACCGCATCGTCGCCAGTGTCGGGACGGGCGCACCCGACGACGGAGCGGTCGAGCTCAAGCGGCTCTACGTGGCCGCGTCGCACCGGCGCCGTGGGCTGGCGGCGGCACTCGTGGAGCGGGTCGAGGCGCAGGCCGCCGGGATCGGCTGCGGCACGGTCGTGCTGTGGTCCGACAC
>JAGXST010000297.1 GCA_018335555.1 Actinomycetota bacterium
CGGGCCGCAGACCCCACGACCGCGCGCGGCGAGTCCGGGATCCCCGACGCCGTGCGTTGCATCACGTTCGCCTGAGTGCCGCGACGCCCGGCAGGTCCTTGCCCTCGAGCAGTTCCAGGGACGCTCCACCGCCGGTCGACACGTGGTCGACCTGGTCGTCCAGTCCGAACTGACGGATCGCCGCAGCGGAGTCCCCACCGCCGACCACCGTGGACCCCTTCGCGGTCGCGATCGCCTGGGCAACCGTGCGCGTCCCCGCTGCGAACGCCTCCCATTCGAACACACCCATGGGGCCGTTCCAGAACACGCTTCCGGCCGTGCTGATCGCGTCGGCGTACGCATGTGCGGTCGCGGGGCCGATGTCGAGACCCATCTGGTCACCCGGCATGTCGTCGACGTGGACCGTGGTCGCCGGGGCGTGCTCGTCGAAGTCGGGCGCGACGACGACGTCGTGGGGCAGCAGGACGCCCACACCGCGTGCGCGGGCGGCCGCCACGAGGTCGCGC
Organism: Actinomycetota bacterium; assembly: GCA_018335555.1. Classification (GTDB taxonomy): domain Bacteria; phylum Actinomycetota; class Nitriliruptoria; order Nitriliruptorales; family Nitriliruptoraceae; genus Egicoccus. The sequence goes on from JAGXST010000297.1 coordinate 507, forward strand.
ACGGTGTCGACCTGGTCGGCCTCGACGCGGGACGCCCCGACCTCGTGCCCGTCGGCGACGAGGAAGGTGAACGCCATGGCCCCGCCGACGGCGATCGCGTCGACACGTTGCAGCAGGTTGTCGAGCACCGTCAACTTGTCGCTGACCTTCGCACCACCGAGGACGGCGACGTAGGGGTGTGCCGGGTCCTCGAGCAGCCCGCCGAGGACCTCGAGTTCACGCGCCAGGAGCAGGCCGGCGTAGCCGGGGATGCGGGCGGGGATGCCCGAGATCGAGGCGTGTGCCCGGTGCGCGGCGCCGAAGGCGTCGTCGACATAGACCTCGGCAAGGGCCGACAGCGCGTCCGCGAATGCGTCGTCGTTGGCGGTCTCGCCGGGCTCGAAGCGCAGGTTCTCGAGCAGGAGCACCTGGCCCGGCTGCAGGGCGTCGGCCTTTGCCCGCGCATCGTCGCCGACGACGTCATCCGCGACGACGACATCGGTGCCGAGCAACTGCTGGAGTCGGACCCCGACCGGGGCCATCGAGTACGCCGGGTCGGGGGCCCCTTTCGGACGGCCGAGGTGGGAGGCGACGATCACACGGGCGTCCTGGTCGAGCAGGTGACGCAGGGTCGGCACCGATGACTGCACGCGCAGGTCGTCGGTCACCGCGCCGTCACGCAACGGGACGTTGAGGTCGGCGCGCACGAACACCCGTTTGCCGCTGGCGTCGAGGTCGTCGAGGGTGGGTACGCCGGTCAGCAGTGAAGTCACGTCGAGCGCCTTTCGCGAACGTCCGGCCCGCGCTCGAAGTGCGAGCGCGGGCCGACGGGAGGTGGTGCCGGTGGGTGCCCTAGAGCTTGTCACCCACGAAGACGACGGCCTCGGCCAGTCGGGTGGAGTAGCCCATCTCGTTGTCGTACCAGCCCATGACCTTGACGAGCGTGCCGTTGGCCAGGGTGCTCGGCGCGTCGAAGATGCACGAGTGCGGGTTGCCGACGATGTCGATCGAGACGAGCGGCTCCTCGCTGTACTGCAGGATCCCCTTGAGCGGCCCCTCGGCCGCCGTCTTCATCGCGGCGTTGATCTCGTCGGCGGTCACCTCGCGGGAGAGCACGAACACCATGTCGGTGATCGACCCCGACGGGATCGGGACACGCAGCGCAAGCCCGTCGAGCTTGCCCTCCAACTGCGGGAGAGCCAGCGAGGCGGCCTTGGCCGCCCCCGTGGTGGTCGGCACGATGGAGAGCGCGGCGGCGCGGGCCCGGCGCGGGTCGCTGTGCGGCGCGTCGTGGAGACGCTGGTCACCGGTGTAGGCGTGCACCGTGGTCATCAGCCCCTGCACGATGCCGAACTCGTCGTCGAGCACCTTGGCCATCGGCACCACGGAGTTGGTCGTGCACGACGCCATCGAGATCACGTCGTGCTTGGCCGGGTCGTAGTCGTCCTGGTTGGCGCCGAGGACGATCGTGACGTCCTCGTTCTTGGCGGGAGCCGAGATGATGACCTTCTTCGCACCGGCGGCGAGGTGCTTCGCAGCGTCCTCGCGCTTGGTGAAGAAGCCGGTCGACTCGACCACGACGTCGACGCCGAGGTCCCTCCAGGGCAGGTTGGCCGGGTCCCGTTCGGCGAGGACCTTGATCCGGTCACCGTCGACGACCAGGTCGTCCCCGTCCGTTTCGACCGTGCCGTCGTAGCGTCCGTGGACGCTGTCGTACTTGAGCAGCAGGGCGAGGGTGGCGGTGTCGGTGAGGTCGTTGACCGCGACGAGGTCGAGGTCGAGCCCCTGCTGCTTGGCAGCGCGCAGGAAGTTGCGACCGATGCGTCCGAAACCGTTGATGGCGACACGCAGGGACATCTGGATTCGACTCCTGGAAGAGGGTGGCGGCACGGGCGGGAGCTGGGCCGTCACGTGGGCGGCCGCGGGTCCTCGACCCTACCACCGGGTGTGCGGCAGCCGACCGGGCCCCACGTCATCGATCGAACGGGCCGTGCGCCCCTTGCAACTCGGTGTGCAGTGCCTCCAGTCTGCGGAGGCGACGATGGACCGCGGACTTGCCCACCGGCGGGTCGATCAGTTCGCCGATCTCCTGCAGGCTGGCGGCCGGGTTGGCCAACCGGGCGAGGGCGACCACCCGCAGGTCGTCGTCGAGGGCGTCCCAGCCGGCGGCGGCCACGACCTGCTCGATCATGCGGACCTGTGCGCCGGCGGTCTCGATGGTGCGACGCAGGTTGGCGGCGTCGGCGTTGGCCAGGCGGTTGGCATCGGCGCGCAGTTGGCGGCGCAGTCGCCGGTCACCCCACTGCAGGAAGGCGACGGTGGCACCGACGGCGGCCAGGACGTCGCCGATGACGGCACCGGACTTGACCACGACTCGATGCCGCTCGCGACCCCCGTCCTCGTCGATGGCGCGGGCGGTGCCCTCGATGCGGCGGCCGATCAGGTCGGCGAGCGCCTGGGCCGTGGCGCTGCTGCGGGCGACGATCTCCAGGTGGGGATCACGACCCGGGTCGGAGATCGATCCGGCTGCGAGCAGCGCACCCCGAAGGTAGGCGATCGAGGCCCCTCGACCGAGATCGGGCGGCAGACCGTCGCGCGGGCGGCCGTCTGCGTCGAGCAGTCCGAGGTCGCCCGCGACACGCTCGCTGCCGACCTCGACGCGCACACCGTAGGTCGAACGCCGTTGTACGCCGCCGGGCGCACGGACCATCAGCTCGGGCCGCAGGCCGTAGCAGCGCTGGAGCAGTCCGAAGGTGCGGCGCGCGACGGCACCCGATCCCGTGGTCACCTCGAGGCGTCGCCGGACACCTGCGGGGCCGCCGGTCACGGTCAGGCTGCCGGCGAACCGGAACAGCGCAGCCAGCTCCGCCCGGGCCTCGCGGTCGGTACCGAGCGGGAGCCGCGCCAGTTCCTGGCGTACGTCCTCGGTGAACGATCCGCTCACAGCAGGGTGGCGAAGACACGGGCGAGGACAGCGGGATCGTGACCGTCGTTGCCGTCGTCCAGCGGCGCGGTGACCACGTGTCCGACCAGGTCGGCGAGGCCGATCCCCCGCAGCGGGTGCGCATGCGCGGCGGACACGGGCCCGTCGTTGGCGACGCACACCTCGATACGGACGTCGGGAACGTGGCGGCGGAGGGCGAGCAGGTGGTCGCGCAACGACATGCCCTGGGTCTCGCCGGCCTGTTCCCGCAGGTTGGCGACCAGTGCGACGCGTGCCGACGACCTCGCGAGGGCGGCTGCGACGCCCGACACGAGCAGGTTCGGCAGCACGCTCGTGAACAGCGAGCCCGGCCCGAGGACGACCAGGTCGGCGGTGTGGATGGCGGCAACGACCTCCTCCCCCGCCGTCGCGTCGGCGGGTTCGA
>JAGXST010000298.1 GCA_018335555.1 Actinomycetota bacterium
GTCGGCGGTACGCCGCGTGATCGGTCGGCGGTACGCCGCGTGATCGGTCGGCGGTACGCCGCGTGATCGGTCGGCGGTACGCCGCGTGATCGGTCGGCGGTACGCCGCGTGATCGGTCGGCGGTACGCCGCGTGATCGGTCGGCGGTACGCCGCGTGACCTGACGCGTCCCACCCCTCTGGTAGAACACGTGTTCGTTTGAGAACATGTGTTCGGATCGGTCGCACCGGCGGCCGCGACCAGAGGGGGCGGCGTGGCCGCGACGGCGACCCAGTTCGGCTTCGAGCAGCTCGGCACGCCGCTGTTCGACACGACGTTCGTGGTCCTCGACCTCGAGACCACCGGACTGCAACCCGGGCGTGACCGCATCACCGAGGTCGGTGCGGTGAAGGTCCGCGGTGGCGACGTGCTCGGCGAACTGCGCACGTTCGTACATCCCGGGCGGCCGATCCCTCCGGCGATCACGGCGGTCACCGGCATCACCGACGCGATGGTCCGCGACGCCCCCCCGATCGGGGCCGTGGTGCCGATCCTGCGCGAGTTCCTCGGCCCGGCCGTACTGGTGGCCCACAACGCCCGGTTCGACCTGTCGTTCCTGCGGGCCGCCTGGACCGCGACGGGCGCAGGCGACTACGACCCGGTCGTGGTGGACACGGCGCGCCTCGGCCGCCGTCTGCTCCGCGACGAGGTACGCAACTGCCGACTCGAGACGCTGGCCCGGCACCTGCGGGCAAGGACGATGCCAGAGCACCGGGCGTTGACGGACGCGCGGGCCACCGTCGACGTCCTCCACGGGCTGATCGAGCGGGCCGGGGCCCTCGGCGCCGTCACGCTCGAGGACCTGCGTGACCTGTCGCGCTCGACATCGGACAAGGCCTTCCGGCGCATCGACCTGGTCCGCGACGCCCCGTCGGTCTGCGGGGTCTACCGCTTCCTCGATCCGCGCGACGAGGTGCTCTACGTCGGGAAGGCGACCGACCTGCGCTCGCGGCTACGGACCTACTTCGGCCAGGACCGCCGCCGCCGCGTCGCCGACCTCGTACGCGAGACGGCCCGGGTGACCTGGACGCCGACGGCGACGCTGCTCGAGGCGGAGGTTCGGGAGGTGCGCGAGATCCACGCGCACCGGCCGCGCTACAACCGGCGTTCGAAGCAGCCCGAGGCGGCCGTGCACGTGGCCATCACCCGCGAGGCGTTCCCACGCCTGTCGGTGGTCCGCTCCCCCGGCACCGGACACCGACGGACGCTCGGCCCGATCGGGTCGCGGTCGGGCGCCCAACACCTCGTCGACGCCCTGCAGGAGGCCTATTCCCTGCGCACGTGCACGACGAGGTTGCGGCGGGCCCAGGACCATCCGGCGTGCGTGCTCAAGGATCTCGGGCGCTGCGGGGCGCCCTGCGACGGCAGCCAGTCCGTTGCCGACTACGAGGCGGTCGTCGGCGAGGTCGAAGCCGTCTGGGACGACCCGACCGAACTCCTGCGGCGTCTTCGCGCCCGGATGGTCGCCTTCGGCCGCGAGGGCCGCTTCGAGCGCGCCGGAGAGGTCCGTTCGCGGATGCACGCCACGGCCCGCGCCGTCCATGCCGCCCGGGCTCGTGACACGCTCGCCGCGGTCGACGAACTGGTCGTGCGCCGCGAGGGCGGGGCCGGGTGCGAGGTGGTGGTCGTCCGCCGCGGCCGCCTCGCCGGCAGCCACGTGCTCGAACGGGGTTGCAGCGACCACGACGTCGTGACCTGGGCGGCGCACGCCGCCCTGGACCCCTGCGACGGACCGCCGGCGCGTGATGACGCCGAGGAGGTCGGGCTGGTCCTCGACTGGTTGGGTCGGCCCGGTGGCCGGGTGGTGAGTACCGACGGTGCCTGGGCGCTGCCGGTTGCCGGAGGCGCGGCGTTGGCGACCACGGTGGACGAGGCGCGCCGCCTCGGCCGCCAGTTGCGTCGTGACCGCCAGGTCCTGGGCGGGGCGAAGGTGGTGCGGCGTGCCGGGCCGGCGACCAACGCCGGGGTGGACACGGCAGCCGGCGGGGGCGGATAGGCCCAGGCGCGCGTCCGACCCGGCCACACGGCGGTTCGTCGCAGCCCTGGCCCGTCACGCCAGATCGAGGCCGTGACGTCACATCGAGGTAGTGCTCGGTCTGACGTCACAACCTCGTTCTCACGTCACATCGCCGGACTCGACCACCGTGCGCACCGCCCGTTCGTGCGCATCGCTCGGGGCCATCGCGTCGACAAGCCGCCGAGCCGGCGGCTCACGCGAGGGTGAACCAGGTGCTCCAGGCGTCGGGCAGTTCGGCCGAGACGCCCGGTTCGCGTCCGAGCCAGGTCGCCCGGACCCGGTAGCGGCCCGGCTCGACCCGCGGACCGGGCGGCTGACCGGCCCACCCCGGGACCAATGGTCCGGTGGTCTGGTTCCACCAGGTCGGGAACAGCAGCATCTGGCCCGGCAACCACCGGTCGACGGCCGCACGGTCGCTGCGGCGATCCACGGTGTCCTCGGCGACGACGCGGTGGTACTCGTCGCGGACGGTGAGGACGAAGCGCTGCCAGCCCGGGTAGTGGTGCTCGACGAACCGGTCGCCGCCGTTGGTGGCGGTCACGGTGATCCGTACCGTCTCGCCCGGCGCGTAGGCGGCGCGCTCGACGAGCACGGCGAGCTCGAACCCCGCGAACGGTTCCAGATCGATGCGGAACGGCACCTCCGGATCGCTCATGCGACGACCGAGCCGGGCGCGAGGTCGACATCGAGTTCGAGTAACCGCACGGTCCCGTCGGGTTCCAGTCCGCCGAGGACGAGGAATTCGCTGACGAAACCGGCGATGCGCTTCCTGCCGAGGTTGACCGCGCCGACGACCTGTCGGCCGAGCAGTTCGTCCGCGGTGTAATTGGTGATCTTCGCGCTGGTGCGCAGGGTCCCGACGTGCGGCCCGAAGTCGACGGTCAGCTTCCACGCCGGGTCGCGCGCCTCGGGGAACGGCTCGACACCGACGACCCGGCCGACCCGCAGGTCGAGCGCGAAGAACCCGGCCGCGCCGACCTCGGGTTTGGCCGGCAGGTCGGCAGGGTCGTACGGGCGCGCGTCCGGGTCGATGCGGTGGCGGTCGGCAGTCGGCGCCCCGCCCGCCGGCTCAGCCACGGCGGGTC
>JAGXST010000299.1 GCA_018335555.1 Actinomycetota bacterium
CGGCTTGTCGATCCCGGCGCGTTTCGCCAGCCGACGCACGATCCGCCCCGCCGCGTGTCGGTCCAGACGGCTACCGTCCACGCGAGCCAAGAGCGGCCCGGCGGTGCGCTCGCCAACAGCGGCGTCGATAGCGCGAGCAGTCCGTGGTGCGAGCGGGATCAGGGCAGGCTGGTTGCCCTTGCCGACGACGCGGACCACGCGGTGACCATTCGCCAGGGCCATGTCGGTCAGGTCCGCACCGCACGCCTCAGACACGCGCAGGGCGTTCAGCGCGAGCAGACACGTCAGCACGTGGTCGTTACCGCCGGACAACCCGGCGTGAACGAGGAGCGCACCGAGCTCGGTCCGGTCGAGGCCGAGCCGGGTGGACTCCTGGGACACCTTGGGTCGGCGCACGTGGACGGCCGGGGAGTGCTCGAGGAGTTGCTCCTCGACGCAGTAGCGGTAGAACCCGGTCAGTACGACCAGCTTGAGCGCGACCGTGGCTGCGGCGAGACCTCGGGCTTCGAGGTCGCGTGCGTACAGCTCCACGTGTGGGCGACGGACATCCGCCAGTGGCTCGAGGTGGTGTGTTGGGAGCACCAGTCGAACCACAGCCGTAGCTGGGTGGCGTACGCCTGCCGGGTTCCCGGTGACGAGTAGCTCGCGACGAACGCGACCGCGGCCCAGCTGGCCAGGTCCTGCGCGCCGGCGACCGGCAGGACGAGGGTGGATGTGGTCATGGGAGGACCTCCTGTTCTGCGCCGCGAGATCGGTGCAAGGCGAGCGTCCTTCCGTGCTACCTTCAGGACAACCGTAAGGTTCGGAGGTGGGCGATGCCGGAACGCTTCATCGGGGTTGAACAGGCCCGCGGGCAGCTCGGCCGCCTGGTCGATGACGTCGCCGGCGGGTCCGAAGCCATCTCGCTGACCAAACGAGGACGTCCGGTGGCCGTGCTGGTCAACCGCGACGAGTGGGAGGCGCTGCAACAATTCGTGCGCACCGAAGCTCGTGAGGAACTGCGCCGCCGGCTGACCCAGGTGCGTGAACGCGTCACCGACGCCGGACTCGATCCGGCCACCGTGGACGAGGCGATCGAGGCGGCCCGGAAGGTGTCGTGATCCGCGCCGTCCTCGACACCAACACCATCGTGTCCGGGGTCGGGTGGGGCGGGCCGCCCGGAGCCGTACTGGACGCCGCTCTGGCCGGCCACTTCGAGATCGTCTCGAGCCCCGCCCTGCTCGACGAGCTACGCCGCGTGCTCAACTACCCCAAGCTGCAGGCCGTCATCGGCGACGCGGGCAGACTCATCGAGCTGCTGGCCCTCGCGGCCATCGTGGTCACCCCCACCGAGACCGTCGAACTCGCCCGCGACCCCGACGACGACCGCCTTATCGAAGCCGCCTTGGCGGCCCGCGCCGACGTCATCGTCACCGGCGACCAGGACCTGCTCACCCTAGGGCGGGTGGATCAGATCAGAATCCTGACCCCGCGCGAGTTCCTCTCGACACTCCAGCGCGACGTCTGACTACCGCCACCCAGGCGCGGAGCAACTATGGGCGGAAGCGATCCCGGCGGCAACCGCGCATCATCACGGTGATGGCGGAGGTTAGGCAGTTGGCGGTGTGATGCGTTCGGCTTCGACGTCGAGTGGAACCAACGGCCGGGGCCGTAGTTCGCCGACAACCTCTGCTCGCGGGTTGAACCTCGACGAGGCGGAGACAGCGCTGCTCGCCCGGGCGCGCGATTCAGGTGCGGTCGGCTACCCCTACGGTGGGCGGGTGTTGAGCAGCCCTCGGGTGAGCCGCGGACGCTGAGGTCGCATCTGCGACATCACCCCTCTCCAACAGGAGCAGCCATGCGAGTGCTGGTGACGGGAGCGCGCGGCAAGGTCGGTGTCGCCGCGGTGGCCGAGCTTCAACGTGCCGGCCATGAGGTGACGGCCACCGATCTCGGTGCGCCGGCCTACGGGGCGTCCTCGCCGAGTGAGGCGCACTACCTGCAGGCGGATCTGACCGACGCCGGCGCAGTCCACGCCATCGTCCGCGGGATGGATGCGGTGGTGCATGCCGCGGCCATCCCAGTACCGATACACCATGCGCCGCACGTCGTCTTCTCCAACAACGTCATGGCGGGGTTCAACATTGTCGAGGCATGCGTGCGGTGGCAGGCACGACGCCTGGTGAACATCTCCAGCGAGACCGTGCCGGGGTTCATCTTCGCGGAACGCCCGATCCTGCCGCCCTACCTGCCGATCGACGAGCAGACACCGTCCACCCCCCAGGACCCCTACGCGTTCGGCAAGCACGTCATCGAACAATGGTGCGACGCCGCGGTCGCCCGCTCCGAGCTCTCGGTCGTGTCGATCCGTCCCTCGTGGGTGCAACGCGACGCCGACGACTACGAGCGCAACCTCGGACCGGTCGTCCGCGAGCCGACCCAGCCGTCGCTCGGGTTCTGGTCCTACACCGACAACGAGGACCTGGCCGTCGCGATCCGCCTCGCCGTGGAGGTGCCGTTGGCCGGTCACGAGGTGGTCTACGTCGCCCAGCCCGACAACGCGACGAACTGGCGCCTCGGCGACCTCGTTGCTGCCGCCTTCCCCGACGCAGAGATCGAGGTCAGGGACACCGTGGCCGCTGGCACACGGGCCGGCACGGGTCGCTCGGGCATCGACTCGTCCAAGGCACAGCGCCTGCTCGGCTGGTCGCCCACCCGATCCTGGCGCGACGTGCTTGACGACAACGGTCGCCCCCACGAAACCGCAAGGGGGAACCTGTAGGGAGAACTGCTGCGGCTCAAACGGTGGCTGCCACAGCCTCGGGGCCACGCCCAGCGTCACGGTCAGCCGACGCGGCAGGCGAACACGGCCAGTCCGGCGACGTGAACCCCGTGGCGTGAGCCGCTCGAACTGCACCACCCTCCCCGAGCGAGACGAAGGTAGGCATGAGGCACAACCGCCGGAGCATCTACGTGCGGGTGGCGGCCTCTACCCGCGCGATCACAGCTAGGGCGGGGCTTCGTCGCCGGCTCGTCGCTCGGGACCTAGCCTGCATCCCTCCGTGAAGAGGAGGCCGATGAGCACTCGTGACGAGCCGCAGATACTTCGAGTCGCGGAGGTCGCGAACTCTGTGCTCGACGACGCCGTCATCGGCGTCTACCTGCACGGCTCCGCCGTTCTGGGCGGGCTTCGTCCAACGAGCGACCTGGACTTCCTGGTTGTCGTCGATCGACAGTTGGACGCCTCGACACGGACGGAACTTACCCGTCGGCTACTGGATGTATCGGGGAAGCGAGCACTGCACCCTGGCCGCCCCGTCGAGCTGACCGTGGTCGCGACCGACCAGCTCGTGCCATGGTCCCACCCGCCACACGCCGAGTTCCAGTACGGCGAATGGCTACGCGACGATTACGAGACCGGGCACGTGCCCGTCCGCACACTCGCCCACGACCTGACGGTGCTCCTCGACACGGTCCAGCGCCACGGCCGGGCACTGCTCGGCCCGCCGGCCGAAACCGTGGTCCCTGCCATCCCGCCCGCGGACCTCGTGTCCGCGTCGCTCGAGGGCGTCGACGGTCTACTACAGGACCTCGAAGGTGATGAGCGCAACGTGCTTCTCACGTTCGCGCGTATGTTGGTCACTGCCGAGTCCGGGCAAGTCGCACCGAAGGATGTAGCCGCCGAGGCGGTCGCTGGCCGAGTCGGCCGGGATTGTCGGCGCCTGCTGCATGCAGCGGTTTCGGACTACAACGGTCGAGCCGAGTTCGACTGGTCGTCACACACCGATGACGTTCGTACGTGCGTCGACCAGCTTCTGGCTCTGGTGCCATGAGCCGGACGTTAGGCATCCGTCGCCTCGGCACTGCCGGCACGGGCCGAGGGACTTCGTGGCGCCAAGGACCCGGCGTTACTGGCAGGTGCGACCGCTGACGGCCGACTGCTGCTGACGCTCGATCGAGGCCTGGGCGACATCCGGGCCTACCCGTCAGGCACCACGATCCCGGCGTGGGTGGAACACGTGGGCGAGGTCGCCCGACGCGAGCCGCACCGCCCGCTCGTGTCGCAGGCCGGCGGTCCGTCCGAGCTCGACGAATCCCTCGGTTCCACGCTCGCGCCCACCGTGGGTGAGTGCCGCCATCAGAAGGTCGGCCGACACCGCGAGCGCGTCACGGGGCACAGCCGTGTGCTCGGCCTCGACCACGACGACACGTCCCGAAGCTCCGGTCGCCTGGGCTACCCGTGTGAGCAGCCGGACGGCGTCGGCGTCGTCCCAGTCGTGGAGGACGTTCACCAGCAGGTAGGTGTCGAACCCTTCAGGTACGTGCGCGAACGCATCCCCGCCGCTGGTCTGCAGTCGGGGATGGGGCACCGCTCGGGCGACGACCTCTGGCAGGTCCAGCAGCGTGCCCTCGAGGTCGGGCATGAGGTCCAGCAGCGTCGAGAGGAGCGCGCCAGTGCCACCCCCGACATCGCACACCCGCCGGTCCCCAGACCAGTCGAGCGCGGCGGCCAGCGTGAGGCCATGCATGCGCCCACCAGCACCCATGGCGCGGTCGAAGGTCGCCCAGTTGTCGGGGTGCTGCGCCATCCAGTCGAAGAACGGTGCGCCGTTCACGGCGGCGAACCCGTCAGCGGCTTCCTCGTCCACCGAGAGCGCCCCGACCGCGGCCACGATCTCCTGCCCGCCGGCGAAGTCCACCCACGCCCGCCACCCTCCCGGATGGTCGGCGCGGAGGAAGGCAGTGATCCGGGTGGGGCGGACCCGTCCGCGTCGGTCGAGGCGGACCCAGCCCCTCGTGGCGGCGTAGCGCAACAGTCGCTCGAGACGCACGGGGTCGGCGCCGAGCCGACCTGCGAGCTGGGGTATCGCCGTGGGGCGCGTGAGCGCGTCGGGCACCCCGGCGCGGCACAGGAGCACCAGAGCCCGGTGCTCCAACATGCCGAAGAGTGCCGTCAGGATCCGCGCCGGCGGCGGGGCCATCGCCGCGTGCACACGACCGAGGACGCCACGCAGCCGGTTACCTGCCGCAGTGACCGAGCCCGGCGGCAGCAGGGGGACACCCAGGACATCGGCGGGGGTCGCAGGGGTGCGGTCCATGCGCAGCTCTCGAGTCGTGGACTGGGCCTTGCACAACCGTAGGTCGGTCTCCGGGCGTCAGACTCGCAGAACGCCTGCAATCTCCCGAACCTCGCCAGACGCGAGCGGCAGGCGATTGCGCGGCATGACTCTGTGCGGGCGGGCCCCAAGCCGGCTGCGCGCGAAGTCACGGTGATGGCGCCGGCCGCCGGGAGCTCCAACGGGCGTTTCGCGCAGCCCGGAATCGCGACGATCTCAGTCGCCGAGTGCCAGTCGTGCTCTGTCGCGTAGCGCCCTCATCGCGTCGAGCTCCGAGCGCTCATGCCACGCCAGCCGCCGGAGCACCTTGCGTGTGGTCCAGCGCCCGGCCCGGGATGTGACAGCGCGATCACGCTCGGTGCATGTCAAGGAGAGTGAGACAGATCCGGTTCGTGCTCTGTAGGTCGGTTGATCCAGGCGGCATCGGGGATGGCGGGGGCGGCCGGGGGTCGGGGGAATCGTTCGGGGTGGCGGGTGTAGGCGGTATCGAGGACGGCCTGGCGGTGGGCGCGGACGGCGTGGTGGCGGCCGGTGTGGACATCCGCGGGGGTGTGAAGGCCGATGCCGGAGTGGCGGTGCTCGAGGTTGTAGTAGTCGAAGAAGCGGTCGCAGAACGCTCTGGCGTGCTGGAGCGAGGAGAACCGGTCGGGGAAGGTCGGGAAGTACTTGAGGGTCTTGAACTGGGCCTCGGAGTAGGGGTTGTCGTTGGACTGGTGCGGCCGCGAGTGCGACCGCACGACTCCGAGGTCAGCCAGCAGCT
>JAGXST010000300.1 GCA_018335555.1 Actinomycetota bacterium
CGCCCGGCGCTACTCGAAGTCGCCGGTGGCGCGGAGGCGGAGCCGAGCACGCCCGGCGCTACTCGAAGTCGCCGGTGGCGCGGAGGCGGAGCCGAGCACGCCCGGCGCTACTCGAAACTGATGCCGAGGGCCTGGACGATCTTGCCGGTCTGCTCCATGACACCCTGGGTGAACTCGGCCGACCCGGGACCGACCTGCTGGATCGCGTCCCACTTGTCGGCGACCTCGTCGGGGGTCGGGACACCGTCGAAGGTGGCTCCTTCGCCCTCGAGGATGGCGACGCGCGCCATGTAGCCGCCGCCGACCGAGTAGATGCGACCGGTGTCGGTGCAGGTCTCGGACGCGAGGTAGGCGACCAGGGGGGAGACGTACTCCGGCTCGAGCCGCTCGAGCAGCTGCGGCGGCATGATGTCCTCGGTCATGCGCGACGCGGCGATCGGCGCGATCACGTTGGAGGTGATGCCGTACTTGGCGCCCTCGTGGGCGAGCGTGCGGGTCAGCCCGACGAGGCCGAGCTTGGCCGCGGAGTAGTTGGACTGGCCGAAGTTGCCGTACAGCCCGGACCCGGACGTGGTGTTGATGATGCGGCCGTAGTTCTGCTCGCGCAGGTGCGGCCAGGCGGCGCGTGCGACGTGGAAACCGCCGTAGAGGTGGACCTTGAGCACCAGGTCGAGCTGGTCCTGCTCGAGCTTGGCGAACGAGGTGTCACGCAGGATGCCGGCGTTGTTGATGACGATGTCGACGCGCCCGAACGTGTCGATCGCGGTCTGCACGATCGACTGCCCGCCCTCCCAGGTGTGCACGCCGTCGTAGTTGGCGACGGCCTCGCCGCCGGCCTCGACGATCTCGGCGACGACCTGGTCGGCCATCTCGGACCCACCGCCTTCGCCGGCGCGGTTGCCGCCGAGGTCGTTGACCACGACCTTGGCACCACGGCTGGCGAGCAGCAGCGCGTGGCTGCGGCCGAGACCGCCACCTGCGCCGGTGACGATGGCGACACGTCCGTCGAAGTCGATCTGGGCCACGGTGGTCTCCCTGGTCGTGGCGGGCGCCTGTACCGCTCCGCTCTCGTTCGGCCGCACCCTAGTCAGGTGGGACGGTAGGGACGGAACCGTTCCATGCCCCGTCGCTAGGCTGCCGCCGACCCGGCCACCTCGACGTCTGGCGCGCTGCGTGGAACCCACCCTGCCCCGCCCCGGCGGCGGTTTCGCGACGCGGGCCGTCCAGGGCGCCGCCATCGTCCCCGAGGTGACCCAGAAGCCGGTCGGGCCGGCGATCTGGCCGTCTGCGACCTGGGCGATGCCGACCTCCGCCGACGTCGGTGACCTGTTGACCGACGGGACGCCCGGCTACGTGTACGGCCGCTACGACAACCCGACCGCCACCACGTTGCACGGCCTGGTCGCCTCGCTGCATGAGGCCCCGGCGGCCTGGGCCTCGGCATCGGGGACGGCCGCGATCCACTCCGTCATGTCGGTGTTGAAGGGCAGCGGGCGCATCCTGTCCACCTCGCGGCTGTACGGCGGAACCTGGGCGCTGCTGCAGCGCCTGGCGAACGAGTCCGGCTGGGTCGTCGACCACGCCGACCTGCTGACCGCCGACGACGTCCGGGCCACGCTGAGCGACGACCACACGTTGGTCTATCTCGAGACACTGGCGAACCCGTCGACCGCCGTCGCCGACATCGCAGGCATGGCCGAGGTCTGCCGGGAACGCGATGTGCCGCTGGTCGTCGACAACACCTTCGCCTCGCCGTGGCTGTGCCGCCCCTACGAACTCGGCGCGACGGCGGTGGTGGAGTCCGCGACCAAGTACCTCGCCGGCCACGGCGACGTGGTCGCCGGCGTGGTCGCGGCGGACACCGACGTGATCGCCGCGGTGCGTCACCACACGTTCGAACTCGGCGCCTCGCTGGGACCGTTCGAGGCTTGGCTCGTCGTGCGCGGCATCCAGACCCTGCCCCTGCGGATGCGCGCGTCGGGTGCGAACGCCCTCGCGGTCGCCCGCACCCTCGCTGCGTCCGACGTGGTCGCCGGGGTGCGCTACCCCGGCCTGGAGGACCACCCGCAGCATGCGCTGGCGAACGAGATGTTCGGCGGCCGCGGTCACGGTGGCGTGCTGTCGTTCGACCTGCCCGACCGCGTGGCGGCCGAGGGGTTCGCCGACGCCTGCCGGGTGTTCGCCCGCGCCGCGTCGCTGGGCGGCACGCACAGCCTGGTGCTGCACCCCGCCTCGACCAGCCACCGGCAACTCGACGACGCGGCACTGCGCGCGGCCGGACTCGGACCGGGCACCATCCGACTGGCGGTGGGCATCGAGGACGAGCAGGATCTTCTCGACGACGTGCAGCAGGCACTGGCCGCTGCTGCCGACCTGCGATGACGACAAGGAGCCAACGGTGAAGCGAGTCCTGCTGCTGTACGGAGGTCGCTCCTCGGAGCACGAGGTCTCGTGCCTGTCGGCCCGCTCCGTCCTCGCCGCGATCGATCGCGACCGCTACGAGGTGGTCCCGGTCGGGATCACCCGCGACGGCCGCTGGACGCTGACCGACGGGGTGATCCAACCCCGGGCCGGACGCGCGCTGCCCGAGGTCGCCGACTCCGGCCCGACCGTCGCGCTGGTCGGCAGCAAGGACGGTGCCCGGCTCGTGCAGGTCGACGAGGACGGCGAGACCGCGAAGGTCGTCGGACGCATCGACGTCGCCTTCCCCGTGCTCCACGGCCCCTGGGGGGAGGACGGCACGGTCCAGGGCCTGCTCGCGACCGTCGGCGTGCCCTACGTCGGCGCCGACGTGACCGCGTCCTCCATCGGGATCGACAAGGGCGCGATGAAGGCGGCATTCGCCGCACGTGGGCTGCCTCAGGGCCCCTACGTCAGCGTCCACCGCCGTCGGTGGGACACCGACCCCTCGCTGGTGGCGGGCACGCTCGAGGACCAGCTTCCCTACCCGTGGTTCGTCAAGCCGGCCCGCCAGGGTTCGTCGATCGGGATCGGGCGGGTGGCGACGCGCGACGAACTCGAGGCTGCCCTGGTCGAGGCGTACGGCTACGACGACGTCGCGATCGTCGAGCAGGGGTTCGCCTCGCCCCGGGAGCTGGAGGTCGGCGTCCTCGGCAACGAGGACATCGAGGTCACGGCGCCGGGCGAGATCCGGCCCTCGCACGAGTTCTACGACTTCGAGGCGAAGTACCTCGACGACTCCGAACTGGTCGTCCCCGCCGACATCCCCGCGGAGGTCGCTGAACGCATTGACCATCTCGCGCGCGAGGCGTACCGGGCGATCGGGTGCACCGGCATGGCCCGGGTCGATTTCTTCCTGACGGCCGACGGGGACCTGCTGGTCAACGAGATCAACACCATCCCCGGCTTCACGCCCAACTCGATGTTCCCGCGGCTGTGGGACGCCGAAGGGGTCACCTATCCGCAGCTCGTCGACCGCCTGCTCGACTTCGCCCAGGAACCTGCCTGATCGCATGAGGCGGTGCCGGCCGTGGTGACCAACGCGCGCACATAGCCAGGGCGCGCGGGGCTCGCAACCTGCGGGACCCGCCGATCGGACGGTGCTCTCGGCTT
>JAGXST010000301.1 GCA_018335555.1 Actinomycetota bacterium
CCGACCCGAAACTCGACGAGGCAGGTTCTCGACGAGGCAGGTCGGCCACTTCCCCGAGAACCCCCGCCGGTACGTGGCGCTGCGCAGAATCGGGTCACACGTCCCGCGCAGGGTCCTCGTGGACGTGCTCGACCGGGGAGCGTGCGACAGTGACAAGCGGCAGCGGCGACAGCTTCGTCCACCTGCACGTGCACACCGAGTACTCGATGCTCGACGGAGCCTCGCGCCTGAACCAGTTGTTCGACAAGGTCGCGCAGGACCAGCAACCGGGCGTGGCCATCACCGACCACGGCGTGCTGTTCGGCCTGGCCGACTTCTACAAGAAGGGCACCGCGGCCGGCGTCAACCCGATCCTGGGCTCCGAGCTGTACCAGGCGATCGGCTCGCGCCATGACCAGCGCCTCGGCGGGTCCGACGGGCGGCAGCGCTACTTCCACCTCACCACGCTGGCCCAGAACGACGTCGGGTACAAGAACCTGGTCAAGCTGTCCACCAGGGCCTATCTCGACGGGTTCTGGTACAAGCCGCGCGTCGACAAGGAACTGCTCGCGCAGCACAGCGACGGCCTGGTCGTGCTCTCGGGCTGCCTCGGCTCCGAGGTCAACCAGGCTCTGCTCGCCGACGACGAGGCCGGCGCCCGGCAGGTATTGAGCGACTTCAAGGACATCTACACCGCCGAACGCTTCTTCGTCGAGCTCCAGGACCACGACATCGAGGAACAGAAACGCACCTGGCCGGTGCTCGAGAAGCTGGCCAAGGAGCTCGGCCTGCGCACCGTCATCACCAATGACTCGCACTACACCGAGGCCGAGGACGCCGAGGCCCACGACGTCCTGCTGTGCATCCAGACCGGATCGAAGATCTCCGACGCGGACCGATTCCGGTTCTCGGGGGATCAGTTCTACGTCAAGACCGCCCGCGAGATGCGGGAGCAGTACCACCAGTACTCCGACGCGCTCGACGCCACGCTCGACATCAACGAGATGTGCGACGCGAAGATCGAGTTCGGCCTCGACCTGTTGCCCAAGTTCCCCTGCCCGCCGGGCATGGACGAGGCCGGGTTCCTGCGCCACAAGGTCTGGGAGGGTGCCAAGGCCCGCTACGGCGACCCGGTTCCCGACGCGGTCGCGCAGCGCATCGAGTACGAACTCGGTGTCATCAACGACATGGGCTTCCCGGCCTACTTCCTCATCGTCGCCGACCTGTGCGAGTACGCCCGCAGCGCGGGCATCCGGGTCGGACCCGGTCGCGGCTCGGCCGGTGGCTCGGTCGTTGCCTACTGCACCGACATCACCCGGGTCGACCCGATCAAGTACGGGCTGATCTTCGAGCGCTTCCTCAACCCGGCCCGCATCTCGATGCCCGACATCGACATCGACTTCGACGACCGCCGTCGCGGCGAGATGATCCGCTATGCCGCATCGCGCTACGGCGATGACCACGTGGCCCAGGTCGTCACCTTCGGCACGATCAAGGCGAAGTCTGCGATCCGTGACGCGGCGCGCGTGCTCGACGAGCCGTTCAGCGTCGGCGACACGCTGTGCAAGATGATGCCCCCACCGGTGCAGGGCAAAGAGGCGCCGCTCAACGAGGCCTACGAGAAGTCCTCCGAGCTGCGCGACGCCCGCAAGGACCCGACCTACCGCAAGGTGCTCGAGACCGCCGAGAAACTCGAGGGGCTGAAGCGCCAGCACGGCATCCACGCCGCCGCGGTGATCATCGGCGCCTCGCCGCTCGACGAGGTCGTGCCGCTGCTCAAGACCGACAACGGCGAGATCGTCACGCAGTACGAGATGGGGGCCGCCGAGGCCATCGGCCTGCTGAAGATGGACTTCCTCGGCATCCGCAACCTCACGGTCATCTCCGACGCCGAACGCCACATCCAGGCCAACCGGGACATGGCCGTCGACCTCGACGATCCCGAACTGCTCGGCGAGATGGACGATCCGACCACCTACGAGATGCTGTCCACGGGACACACCCTCGGGGTGTTCCAACTCGACTCGACGGGCATGCAGGCGCTGGTTCGCAAGCTCAAGCCGACGCGCTTCGACGACATCTCGGCCCTGCTCGCGCTGTATCGCCCCGGCCCGTTGTCGATGGACATGCACCACACCTACGCCGACCGCAAGAACGGCCTGGAATCGGTCGCCTACGACCACCCCGACCTCGAACCGATCCTCGGCGAGAGCTACGGGGTCGTCGTGTACCAAGAGCAGGTCATGAAGATCGCCACCGACCTGGCGGGCTTCACGATGTCGGACGCCGACGGCCTGCGCAAGGCGGTCGGCAAGAAGAATCGCGACCTGATGGAGTCCTTCAAGGACCAGTTCATCAGAGGCGGCGTCGACAAGAGATACGACCGCGGCCTGATGACCTCGCTGTGGGGGCTGATCGAGAAGTTCGCCGAGTACGGGTTCAACAAGTCGCACACGGTCGCCTACGGCGTCATCAGCTACCAGACCGCCTGGCTCAAGGCGCACTACCCGGTCGAGTACATGGCGGCACTGCTGACCAGCGTCAAGAACCACAAGGACAACAAGCCGCTCTACCTCAACGAGTGCCGGCGCATGGGCATCGACGTGCTCCCGCCCGACATCAACACCTCGGGCAGCGACTTCACCCCGCGCGGCGGCGAGATCCTGTTCGGCCTCTCGGCCGTCCGCGGCGTCGGCGAGGGGATCGTCGAGCAGATCGTGCGGGCCCGCACCGAGAAGGGCGTGTTTGCCGACTTCCAGGACTTCTGTGCCAAGGTCGACGGCAGCGTGCTCAACAAGCGCACGCTCGAGAACCTGATCCTCGCCGGCGCCTTCGCCCCGCTCGGCCACACCCGCAAGGGGCTGCTGGCCGTCTACGAGTTGATGGTCGACACCGCGCAGAAGGCCAAGAAGGACGAGGCCGCCGGGTTCATGTCGCTGTTCGGCGACGACGGCGGCGCCGACGCGGTCGACCTCGAGGATGCCCCCGAGATCCCCGACGACGAGTTCGACAAGTCGCAGCTGCTCAAGTTCGAGCGCGAGATGCTCGGCCTGTACGTCTCCGACCACCCGCTGTTCGGTACCGAGCGGGTCCTCGAACGCCACATCGACGCGAGCTGCGCGGACCTGCGCGAGAAGAACGACTCCGACAACGTCACCGTCGGCGGCGTCCTGACGGCGCTCACCAAGAAGTTCACCAAGAAGGGCGACACCTACCTCGTAGCGACCCTCGAGGACCTGACGGGCAGCGTCGAGGTGGTGTTCTGGCCAAACACCTACCGCGCGGCCCACGAGGTGCTCGTCGAGGACGAGGTGCTGGTGGTCACCGGACGGCTCGAGATCCGCGACGAGGCGGTCAAGTTGCAGGCGAACCGGGTCGCCAAGCCCGACCTGTCCGAGGCGCTCGGCTCACCCGTCGTCGTGCGCTTCGCCGCCGAGCAGTGCACCGCCGATGCGATCCGCCGGCTCAAGGACATCCTGGTCCACCACCAGGGCCCGGTCGCGGTGCACCTGCAGGTCGACGAACCCGACGGGGCCAGCCGCACCTTCCGGCTCGGCGACCAGCTACGCGTCGAGCGCCACTCGGGGCTGTTCGGGGAGATCAAGTCCGCCTTCGGACCGGATGCGATCGATGACGACGCCGGTGACAAGACCTTCGGTGGCGACGACCCCGAGCCCCGGTGGCGGCGGGGCCGGGACCGCGAGCCGGCCCTGACCTGACCGCTGCGGTGCACGCGCGGGCGGGCCGTGGTCGCCTGACCTCGTTACCCTCGCGCCCACCGCCTTCGGGCGGGTGCGACACACACGACCCACGGGGCTTCCATGACAACGACGTGGCTGGACAGGACGCCATGGCCCAGCCGTCGTGCCTGGGTGACCGCCGCGTCGGTCCTGCTCGTCGTGCTCCTGGCCGTCGCCGGGGCGATCGGCGTGGCCACCATGGCCTGGGGCGAGCAACTGCGTGACGAGGATCGCCTGCTGCCCGGCACCACGATCGCGACCGTGCCCGTCGGGGGGCAGACCGCCGACGAGGCGACCCTGGCGGTTCGTGACCACCTCGATGGACGGCTCGACCGGGAACTGGTGCTGGCCGACGGGTCACGCACCTGGACCACCACGGCGCGCCAACTCGGTGCGATCGTCGACGTCGAGGCCGCCGTCGCCGCGGCACGTGAACGCACCGACAGGGCCGGCCTCGGCGACCTCGCCCGATTGCGCTGGGCCGGCGGTGGCGACCCCTTTGCCGCCGAGGTCGGGGTGGAGGTGCCAGAGTCCGGGATCGAGGCCTTCGTGGCGGCCGTGGCCAACGAGGTGGACGTGGCGCCCGGGGACGCCACCGCCCGCTGGTCGGGTACCGGTGCCGAGGTGTCACCTGCGACGGTCGGCCGCACGCTCGACCGCGATGCGACCGCAGGCCTGGTCCGCGAACTGCTCGCCGGCTCCGACGACACCGCCGAGCTGCCGATCGTCGAGGTCGAGCCCGCCCTGACCGACGCGCTCATCCACGACGTCGTCACGGCGCTCGAGGACGCCGTCGCCGCAGCGCACGCCCACAGCGTCACCATCGAGGTGGCGGACGGCTCGCACACGATCGCGGCCGGAGAACTGCCCCCGCGAACGAACGCGGCCGGGCTGCTCGACGCCGCCCTCGCCCGCGCGGCACGAACCGGCGAGGTCTCGCTCGGCACGATCGAGGTGAGCTTCGACGACGATGCGGTCGCGGCGATCATCGACGAGCTCGCCACTCCCCACGAGCTGGCCGCCCGAAACGCCGAGATCAGCTTCGCGGACGGTGAGTTCCAGATCGTGCCCGAACGCACCGGGGTGCGGCTCGACCGGCAGGTGGCGACCGCGGCCCTCCACGCGGCCCTCGCCGGTGGCACGGATCACGTCGAACTCGAGTTCGTGACGACGCAACCGACCGTCACAGCCGCCAGCTTCCGTCAGGTGCTGCTGTTGGACCAGTCCGCCCGGCGGGTGCACCTCTACCAGGGTGGGGAACGCACGAGGTCCTGGTCCGTCGCCGTCGGCACCAACAACAGCCCGACGCCCACGGGCACCTTCGTCGTCGGCGCCAAGCGGTTTGAGCCGACCTGGGTCAACCCCGCCCTGGACCGGTGGGGCAAGGACATGCCCGAACGGATCGGACCCGGACCGGACAACCCCCTCGGCCCACGGGCGATCAACTGGAACACCCTGGACGGTCGCGACACGCTGATCCGCTTCCACGGCACGCCCAACGAAGCATCCGTCGGCAGCGCCTCGTCCAACGGGTGCGTGCGCATGTACGGCGACGACGTCATCGAGTTGTACGACCTGGTCGAGACGGGCACGACCATCGTGTCCGTCTCCTGACCGATCCGCCGCCGGTTCCTGCTACCCATGGCACGGGCGCCGCGGGGAGCGGACCGAACTGGTCACCGTCGGCAACACCTGCGTGCCGGGGGCGAGAGGTCATCGAATCCGTGACGGGTAGGCTCGGGGGGTTCCCACCCCGAGGTCCCGCATGGCCCGCCTGACCGTTGTCGACCTGCGTGGCGACCGGTCCGACCCCCGTGACCGGCTGCCGCGGCCCCGCACCGACGTCGCCGCCGCCCGCCAGGGCGTCGAGGCGACGCTGCACGCCGTCCGCGACCGCGGTGACGCCGCGCTGCGCGAGTTGACGGTGCGGTTCGACGGCCACGACCTCGACGACCTCGTGGTCCCGGCCGAGGTGCTGCAGGAGTCGCTCGAGCGGCTCGAGCCGGCCCTGCGTTCGGCGCTGGAGCGCTCGATCGCGCAGGTTCGCTGGTTCCACGAGAAGTGCCGCCCGGCCGACTGGGAGGACCACCTCGACGGCGTCCGCATGGGCGTGTGGCACCGGCCTGTCGCCCGCGCCGGCGTCTACGTCCCCGGCGGCAAGGCCGCCTACCCCTCGACGGTGATCATGACGGTGGTGCCGGCGCAGGTCGCCGGTGTCGACGAGATCGTGCTGTGCACCCCGCCGACGGGTACCGGGTTCGCCCCGCCCGGGTCCGGCGAGCACGACGGCTGGCCGAACCGCACCGTGCTGGCCGCAGCGGCGCTGCTCGGGGTCGACCGGGTCGTGCGGGTCGGGGGTGCCCAGGCCATCGCCGCCATGGCGTACGGCACCGACGCCGTCCCGCACTGCGACATGGTCGTCGGGCCCGGCAACCTCTACGTCGCGCTCGCCAAGCAGCAGTTGTCCGCCGAGGGCCTGATCGGCATCGAGGGATACGCCGGCCCGACCGAGGTCGCCATCGTCGCCGACGCGACCGCCGATGCGCGCAACGTCGCCGCCGACCTGATCGGGCAGGCCGAGCACGACGAATTGGTCGTCTCGCTGCTGATCACCACCGAACCCGACCTCATTGCTCCGGTCGAGGCAGCGCTCGAGGACGAGGTCCCGCGCGCGCGACACGCCGAGCGCATCGAGACGGCGTTGCGCAACCAGGGCACGGTCGTGCTGGTCGACGACATCGAGCAGGCGATCGAGGTCGCCGAGGTCTTCGCGGCCGAGCACCTCGAGGTCCACACCGCCGACGCCGCCAAGGTCGCCGAACGGATCCGCTATGCCGGCACGACCTTCATCGGGCCTTGGACGCCGGTGTCGGTCGGGGACTACGGCGCCGGGCCGAACCACACGCTGCCGACCTCGGGCACGGCGCGGTTCTCGGGCGGGCTGTCGACCGCGTCCTACCTCGTGCCGGTCAACTACGTCGAGTACACCGAGCAGCAGTTGCGTGGCTTCGCCGCTGACGTCGACGCCCTGGCGTACAGCGAGGACCTGCCGGCCCATGCGCGCGCCGTCGACGTCCGTTTCGAGGATCGAACGTGAGCGCGGGGGTGCCGCCGCGCGCTGCGGTCGAACGTTTGCCGGTGCGCGCCGACCTCGCCGACGTCGAGCCGTACGGCGCGCCGCAACTCGACGTGCCGGTCCGGCTCAACACCAACGAGACCGCGGACCTGCCACCGGCCGGCTACCTCGACGAGGTCGCCCGCCGGATCACCGGGCTCGAACTCAACCGCTATCCGGACCGGCCCCACCGCGAACTACGCGCAGCACTGGCCCGTCGCCTCGGCCTGTCAGCCGATCAGGTCTGGGCCGCCAACGGCTCGAACGAGATCCTGCAGCAACTGCTGCAGGCCTACGGCGGTCCGGAGCGGCGCGCCGTCTACGTCCGACCGGGCTACTCGATGTACCCCGAGTTGTGCCGGACCAGCCTGACGCCAGCCGTCGAGGTCGACCTCGACGACGACTTCCAGCTCACCCCTGAGGTGGCGCAGGCCGTCGCGGCGCAGGATCCGGACCTGGTGCTCGTCCCGAGCCCCAACAACCCGGTCGGCACGCCGGTCGGCCATGACGCGATCCGGGTCGTCCACGACACGACCCGGGCGCTCGTGGTCGTCGACGAGGCCTACGTCGAGTTCGGCGCGCCCGAGGCGTCCGTGCTCGACCTCCTCGCTCACCTGCCCCGCCTGGTGATCGTGCGCACCTTCTCCAAGGCGTTCCGGCTGGCCGGCCTGCGGCTGGGCTACCTCGCTGCGGCGACCTGGGTCGTCGATGATGTCGAGAAGGTCCGCCTGCCCTACCACCTTGACGCCGTGAAACAGGTGGCGGGCCTCGTCGCCCTGGAACAGGAGGCCGACTTCCTCGGTCACCGCCAGCAGGTCGCCGACGAACGCGACCGGGTGGCGGCCTCGCTCACGGCGATGGACGGTGTGGAGGTGTGGCCGTCCGCGGCGAACTTCCTGCTGTTCCGCACGGCGGTCGACGACCTGTTCGCGCGTCTGCTCGATCAGGGCGTGCTGGTGCGCGATTTCTCGTCGAAGCCGCGTCTGACCGGCTGTCTGCGTGTCACCATCGGCACGCCGGACGAGAACGACGCCTTCCTCGCCGCGCTGCGCCACGCGCTGGCCTGACCATCCTCGTCCCTTTCCGCAAGGAGCACCCGTGAGCAGCCGTGTCGGTCGCGTCAGTCGCGACACCAAGGAGACCAAGATCCTGGTCGAGGTCGACCTCGACGGTCGTGGCACCGTCGACGTCGCCACGGGGGTGCCGTTCTTCGACCACATGCTCGACCAGTTGGGGCGCCACGGCCGCCTCGACCTGACCGTCGAGGCCGACGGCGACCTGCAGATCGACGAGCACCACACCATCGAGGACGTCGGCATCGCGCTCGGCCAGGCGCTGGCCGAGGCGTGGGGTGACCGCGCGGGGGTCGAGCGGTTCGGCGACTCGCAGGTGCCCATCGACGAGGCGCTCACCCGCGTGGCGGTCGACCTGTCGGGCCGACCGTTCCTGGTGTGGGAGGTCGAGCCGCCGGTGCCGACGATCGGCACGCTCGAGGTGCACCTGCTCAAGCACTTCTTCGAGGCGTTGGTCGCCAACGCCCGGATCACGGTGCACGTCCAAAACGTCTCGGGCGAGAACACCCATCACGTGTTCGAGTCGGTGTTCAAGGCGTTCGCGGTCGCGCTGCGCCGTGCCGTGGCCGTGACCGGCGAGGGCACGGTGCCCTCCACCAAGGGCGTCCTGCAGTGAGTGAAGCACGGCGCCCGACACTTGCGGTGCTGGACTACGACGCGGGCAACGTGCGCTCGGCCAAGCGTGGGTTCGACGCGGCTGGCGCCGACGCCTTCGTCACCGCCGACCCCGCCGCCGCGGCCGAGGCCGACGGCCTGGTCGTGCCGGGGGTCGGTCACTTCGGCTCGTGTGTCGCGTCGCTGCGCCGGTCGGGACTGCACGCGCTGCTCGAGGACTGGATCGCGGCGGAACGTCCGGTGTTCGGCATCTGTGTCGGGATGCAGTTGCTCTACGACGGCTCGGACGAGGGTGACGAACCGGGTCTCGGCCTGCTGGCGGGCCGCGTCGAGCGGTTTCCTGCCGGCGCGGTGGTGCCCCACATGGGCTGGGACGTCCTCCATGCCGCGGACGGCCACGACGGCGACCCGTTGCTGACCGGCGTCGCGGGGGAGCGGGTGTACTACGTCCACTCCTACTACGCCGTGCCCGTCGACGAGGAACCCGTGGTCGGACGCACCGCGTACGGTGGCGTCGACTTCCCGAGCCTGGTCCGCCAGTCGAGCGTGGTCGGCACGCAGTTCCACCCCGAGAAGTCGGGCGAGATCGGGCGACGCCTGCTCGCCAACTGGGTCGCCACGCTCGCGGCCTGACGCCCCTGTACGCGTTCGAGGAGATCGACCAACCGTGCTGACCCTGTATCCGGCCGTCGACATCAAGGACGGCCGCGCCGTCCGCCTCACCCAGGGCCGCGCCGAGGCCGAGACCGTCTACGACGACGACCCGGTCGCGGCCGCGCAGCGCTTCGCCGACGCCGGCACCACGTGGCTGCACGTCGTCGACCTCGATGCGGCCTTCACCGGCGAACCGCGCAACCGCCACCTGATCGAAGCGATCGTCGAGGCGACCGGCTGCCGCGTGCAGGCGTCGGGCGGCGTGCGGACCCTGGCCGACGTCGAGGCATCGCTGGCCTACGGCGCCGACCGGGTCGTGATCGGCACGATGGCCCTGTCGAACCCCGACTTCGTGGCCGAGGTGCTCGACGCCGTCGGCCCGCGGATCGCGGTGGGCCTCGACGCGCGGGGTACGACCCTGCAGGCCCGCGGATGGACCGAGGAGGCCGGCGACCTGTTCGACGCCCTCGAGCGTTTCACCGCGATGGGGGTCCCACGCTTCGTCTACACCGACGTCGCCAAGGACGGGATGCTGCAGGGGCCCAACGTCGACATGTTGACCCGCGTCGCCGACGCGACGGACGCCGAGGTGACCGCGTCCGGAGGGGTCAGCACGCTCGACGACCTGCGTGTGCTGGCCGGCTGCCACCCACGGGTGGACGCCGCCATCGTCGGCAAGGCGCTCTACAGCGGCGCGTTCACGCTCGAGCAGGCGCTGGCCACCGTCGAAGGCGGCTCGGCGTGAGTGTTCCCGCTTCCGCCACACCGGACACCCTGGCGGCCCGGGTGATCCCGTGTCTGGACGTGACCGCCGGTCGCGTGGTGAAGGGGGTCAACTTCGTCGACCTGCGCGACGCCGGCGACCCGGTCGAGCTGGCGCGCTTCTACGACGAGGAGGGCGCGGACGAACTGGTCTTCCTCGACATCACCGCCTCCAGTGACGCGCGCGACATCATGGTCGACGTGGTGCATCGCGTCGCCGAACAGGTTTCGATCCCGTTCGCGGTCGGCGGGGGGATGCGCAGCGTCGAGGACGCGCGCCGGATGCTGCATGCGGGCGCCGACAAGATCGCGTTCAACACAGCGGCCGTCCAGCGTCCCGACCTGCTGACCGAGTGCGCGGCCGCGGTCGGGTCGCAGTCGGTCGTCGCCGCCGTCGACGCCCGCCGGGTCGGGGGGCAACGAGTGAGCGGAGCGAGCGAGACGGGGGACCCGACCCCGAAATGGGAGCTCTACATCCACGGTGGGCGGACGCCGACTGGCGCCGACGCCGTCGCGTGGTGTCGCGAGGTGGCGCGGCGTGGTGCCGGCGAGATCCTGTTGACCTCGATGGACCGTGACGGGACGAAGCAGGGTTTCGACCTCGACCTGCTGCGCGCCGTCACCGATGTCGTCGACGTCCCGGTCATCGCGTCCGGCGGTGCGGGGACCGCCGACCACCTCGCCGACGGCATCCTCCAGGGGCACGCCTCCGCGGTGTTGGCCGCCTCGATCTTCCACTTCGGCGAGCTGCGCATCCGCGACGTCAAGGACCACATGGCGGAGCGCGGCGTCACGGTCCGCCGGGTGCCCTGAGCAGGTCGTCGAGGACCGCGACGAGGTCGTCGGCCGAGCGGGTCGGCACCTGGTTCCGGCCGCAGTCGGGGCAGCGGGTGGCCGGGACGTCGTAGGTCAGCGTGACCGCCACGCGGCCGTCGGCTCCGGTCAGGGTGACCGGCCACACCGTACGGCGCGTCGGCATCGTCAGGGCAGCGCCGCAGGCGCCGCAGAGCTCGCCGCTGCGCAGCCGGCGCGGCCGGGCGACGGCGATGCTGGCGGCGACCTGGTCACGACCGTGCTCTGCGGTCAGGACCGGGCCGCCGTCGTGGCCCTGTGCACAGCGCCATCGGGGAAGTTGCTCGATGCCGCCGGCCACGGTCCCGACCGTCACCTCGCGCCCGGGCGCCGCGGCGGGGGCGAGCGCATCACCGCACGTGGGACAGCGACCGGACGCCGACGACGGGGCCACCCCGCGGGCTGACCGGCCCCTAGCGGAAGCGGTCGAGGATGCCCTGTTCGAGTTGCTGGTCGCAGACCTCGCGGCTGTTCTCCTGCAGGCACTGCTCGTAGTCGGCGGCGGCATCGCCGAAGACGCTGATCCCGATGATGACGACCACGATGGCGACGAGGATCGACAGGATCCCGGTCACCACGCCCGTGATCGCCATCCCGCGACCGCTGGAACGGTTGCGCTTGATGCGCCCGAGCGCGACCAGGCCGAGCACGAGGGCGATGATGCCGCCGAGTCCGCCGAGCACGAACCAGGAGGTCAAGAGCGACAGGATGCCGACGACCAGCGCAGCGACGGCGACGCCGTCGGTACCGCCGGTGTTCTGCGTGTAGGCCGCGTTGGTGTCCCAGGCCGGCTGCTGGGCGTAGGGGTCGCTGCCATGGCCCTGCTGGGGCTGCTGCCACGACGGCTGCTGCGCCGTCGCGTCGGGGCCGGCGCCGCCGGGCTGCTGCCAACTCGGCTGTGACGGCTGCGGGTCCGCCGTGCCCTCCCACGCACCCGACAGTCCGCCGGTGCCGGGGTCGGTGTGCTGGCCGGCGTCGCCGCCGGTGTCACCGGGTGTGGCACCCGACGAGGTGTCCATGGCGACCGTGTCGGTCGCGGAGGCGTCCCCGACCGGTGCGGGCGGTGTGTCGCCCGGGCCGAGGTGGTCGATCTTCGACTCACCGGCGTCGGCGACGTGCTCGGTCCACTTCGTGCCGTCCCACCACCGGTGGTCGTGCTTGCCGGTCGGGTCGTTGTGCCAGGCGGCCGGGCTACTCATGGTTTCTCCTCCGAGACCGCTCAGTCCCACGTCGCGTCGTTCGTCAACGCTAGACGAACCAGGTTCGCCGGCGCAGGAGCCGGGGTGGTCCACTGCCCGAGGGTAGTCTCGATCGGCATGCCGTCGGTCGGGACACCCCGGCTCCACGAACGGGGCGGGGCACGCCGACGGCTGAAGGACACGTTTCATGCAGTCAGACGTCGCAGTCGCGGACCTGCGCTTCGACGAGAGCGGGTTGATCCCCGCCGTCGTCCAGCAGCACGACACCGGCGAGGTGTTGATGGTGGCGTGGATGGACGCCGAAGCGCTGGAGCGCACGCTGGAGTTGGGCCAGACCGTCTTCTACAGCCGTTCCCGCGGCGAGCAGTGGCACAAGGGCGCCACCTCCGGCAACACCCAGCGCGTGGTCGACGTGCGGGTCGACTGCGATGCCGACACCCTGCTGGTGATGGTCGACCAGGGCGGGGACGGCACGGCCTGTCACACCGGCGCCCGGAGCTGCTTCCATCGCCGACCCTCTGCCTTCAGGAGCATGTCGTCGTGAGCGTCCGTCCCGACCGAGCCGAGTTCGTCCGCCTGGCCTCCGAACACGGTGTGGTCCCGGTCTGGCGCGACGTGCTCAGCGACCTCCACACCCCGCTGTCGGTGTATGCGAGGTTGGCCGGTGACGGCCCGAGCTTCCTGCTCGAGTCGGCCGAACACGGTGAACGCTGGGGTCGCTACTCGTTCGTCGGCATCGACCCCTTCCTGGTCCTGCGCGGCCGCGACGGCGAGGTCGCCTGGGAAGGTGAACCGCCCGCGTCCGCCCGCGAGGCCACCGGTCCGCTCGACGCCCTGGCCAAGGTGACCACGGCGCTGCGTGCCCCGTCGGTGCTCGACCTGCCGCTGCACGGCGGTGCGGTCGGCTACAT
Source organism: Actinomycetota bacterium (assembly GCA_018335555.1). Classification (GTDB taxonomy): domain Bacteria; phylum Actinomycetota; class Nitriliruptoria; order Nitriliruptorales; family Nitriliruptoraceae; genus Egicoccus. Next base: position 12,901 of record JAGXST010000301.1, read on the forward strand.
CGGCTACGACGCGGTCCGCGAGATCGAACGGATCCCCGACACGGGCCGCGACGACCTGCACGTCCCCGACGTGGCGATGATGTTCCCCCGTCACGTGGTCGCACTCGATCACCTGCGCCAGGTGATGACGGTCGTCACCAACGTCGTGGTCGACGACCTCGACGCCGACGAGCTCGGGGCTGCGTACGACGCCGCGGTGAAGGCGACCGACGCGGTCGTCGCCCGCCTCTCCGAGGCGAACGCACCGCTGCCGGCCGCCACCCCGCCCGTCACCGGCGTGGCGCCGGCCGACGCCCCGAGCAACCTCGAGCCCGGCGTGTACCAGGAGATGGTCGACGCGGTGAAGGAGTACGTCGCCGCCGGGGACACGTTCCAGACCGTGGTCAGCCAGCGGTTCAACGTCCCGACGCGGGCCAGTGCGTTCGACATCTACCGCGTGCTGCGGGTCATCAACCCCTCGCCCTACCTGTACCTGCTCGACCTCGGCCCGATCGGCGGTCCGGACGGGACGAAGCCGATGCAGATCGTCGGGTCGTCGCCCGAAGCGCTGGTCCAGGTCCAGGACCGGCACGTCGAGACGTGGCCGATCGCGGGGACGCGCCCGCGCGGCGAGACGCCGGCCGAGGACCGCCAGCACGAGCAGGACCTGCTCTCCGACGCCAAGGAGCGCGCCGAGCACGTCATGCTGGTCGACCTCGCGCGCAACGACGTCGGACGCGTGTGCGACGTCGGCAGCATCAAGGTCGACGACCTGATGCACGTCGAGCGCTACAGCCACGTCATGCACCTGGTCAGTTCGGTCACCGGGACCCTCAAGGAAGGGCTCGGGCCGGTGGACGTCCTGCGTGCCGTGTTCCCGGCCGGCACGGTCAGTGGCGCCCCGAAGGTGCGGGCGATGCAGATCATCGACGAGTTGGAGCCGACCCGTCGTGGCCCGTACGCCGGCGCGGTCGGCTACGTCGACTTCGCCGGCAACCTCGACACCTGCATCACCATTCGCACGGTCGTGCTGCAGGACGGGCAGGCCTACGTCCAGGCCGGCGCCGGGATCGTGGCCGACTCCAAGCCGGACGCCGAGGAACGCGAGACCCGCAGCAAGGCCGGGGCCGTGATCGCGGCCGTCCGTGCCGCAGAACAGATGACCGGGGGTGGCACGACCGAAGGCGGGGCGCCCGGCCGCGGACGGACCGGCGAGGGATCGGACTGATGGCGACCTACCTCGACGACCTGCTGGTCGGGTCACGCCGCAGGGTCGACGAGGCCCGTGCCCGCGAACCGCTCGAGGCGCTGCGCGAGCGGGCGCGGGAGGCGCCCCGTGGCCCGTCGTTCCACGCGGCCCTGTCGGGTCCGGGCGTGTCGGTGATCGCCGAGGTGAAACGGGCCTCGCCGTCGAAGGGCCCGCTGGCCCCCGACCTCAACGCACCGGCGCAGGCGGCGGCCTACGTCTCCGGCGGCGCCGCCGCGATCTCGGTGCTGACCGAGCCGGACCAGTTCCTGGGCAGCCTGCTCGACCTCGCCGACGTCGCCGCGCTGGGCGTGCCGGCGCTGCGCAAGGACTTCGTGATCGACCCGTACCAGGTGTGGGAGGCCAAGGCCGCCGGGGCGTCGGCGGTGCTGCTGATCGTCGCGGCGCTGGACGAGCCGATGCTGGCCCTGCTGCACGCCGAGGCGCAGGCGGCCGGGCTCGACGTGCTGGTCGAGATCCACGACGCGTCCGAGGCCGCCGCCGCCAAACGCATCGACGCCGGCATCGTCGGGGTGAACGCACGTGACCTGCGCACCTTCGAACTCGACCGCGACGGCTTCGCCAGGCTGCGCAGCCAGCTCGACGACCACGTGATCGCCGTGTCCGAGTCCGGGGTCCGCGACGCCGACGACGTCCGTCGGGCCGCCACGGACGGCGCCGACGCGGTGCTGGTCGGCGAGACCCTGGTGCTGGCGGCCGACCCGCAGGCGGCCGTCTCCGAACTGGTCGCAGCCGGTGTCGGCCCGCCGGCACCAGGAACCACTGCAGGATCGGAGACACGATGACCGCCGCAGGATTCACCCCCGGAGCCCACCGTTCCGGCGCCTCCACGACCGACCCGGGCGATCCACGGGAGGGCTATTTCGGGGCCTTCGGGGGCCAGTTCGTGCCCGAATCGCTCTCCGACGCGCTCGCACGACTGGTCGACGCCTGGGCCGACGCGCAGGCGGACCCGGCGTTCGGCGAGGAACTCGATGCGCTGCGCCGCGACTACGGGGGCCGGCCGACGCCGCTGTACCTCGCTTCGCGCCTGTCCGAGGAGGCGGGTGTCGAGGTCTGGCTCAAGCGCGAGGACCTGGCGCACACCGGCTCGCACAAGCTCAACAACGTGGTCGGTCAGGCCCTTCTGGCCAAGCGGATGGGCAAGCCGCGCGTGATCGCCGAGACCGGCGCGGGCCAGCACGGCGTGGCCACCGCGACCGCCGCCGCCCTGTTCGGGCTGCGCTGCACGGTCTACATGGGCGCCGAGGACTGCCGCCGGCAACGACTCAACGTCGTGCGCATGCAGTTGCTGGGCGCCGAGGTCGTGCCGGTCGAGTCGGGGACGCGCACGCTCAAGGACGCGATCAACGAGGCGATGCGTGACTGGGTCACCAACGTCGACGACACGCACTACCTGATCGGCTCGGCGATGGGGCCGCACCCGTTCCCGACCATGGTGCGCGAGTTGCAGAAGGTGATCTCGGTCGAGGACAAGGAGCAGTTCGCCGCCCAGGCCGGCGGGGTGCCCGACGCCGTGCTGGCGTGCGTCGGCGGGGGCTCGAACGCGATCGGGTCGTTCGCCGAGTGGATCGAGGTGCCCGAGGTGCGCCTGATCGGGGTCGAGGCCGCCGGTGAGGGGGTCGGCAGCGGCCGTTCCGCGGCCACGATCAGCGAAGGGCGTGAGGCCGTGCTGCACGGATCGCGCTCGATCGTGCTGGTCGACGACGACGGCCAGGTCCGGCCCGCCCACTCCGTGTCCGCCGGCCTGGACTACCCGGGCGTGGGTCCCGAGCACGCGTGGCTCGCCTCGACCGGCCGCGCCCAGTACGTGTCCGCGACCGACGCCGACGCGCTCGAGGGATTCCGCCGCACGTGCGAACTCGAGGGGATCATCCCCGCGCTCGAACCGGCCCACGCGGTCGGGTGGCTGCTCCGCCACGGCCGCGAGGAGTTGGGTGAGGGCGCGCGCGTGATCCTGACCATGTCGGGACGTGGCGACAAGGACGTCGACGAGGTGGTCGAGGTGGCCGGTTGGGATCTCGGGGTCGCCAAGGCGTTCGGTGGGGGAGAGCCCGACCGCGCCCCCGGCGGCGTGGCCGGCAGTGACGTGGCAGCGGAGGAACCGGCGTGAGTGGAGTGACCACGGTGGCCGGCGCACAGCGCATCCAGGCTGCGTTCGACCGGGCGAAGGCCGAGGACCGCGCGGCGCTGATCGTGTACCTGACCTCGTGCTTCCCGGACCGCGAGGTCTCGGCTGCCTGCTTCGAGGCCGCGGTCGAGGCCGGTGCCGACATCCTCGAGGTCGGCGTGCCGTTCTCCGACCCGATGATGGACGGGCCGATCATCCAGGCCGCGAACCAGCAGGTGCTCGACGCCGGCGTGCGGGTCGCCGACCACCTCGAG
>JAGXST010000302.1 GCA_018335555.1 Actinomycetota bacterium
CGACGCGCGCCTGACCGACGTGGTGGGGGAGCGGTTCGCCGGCCTCGACCGGCTCGAGGCACGACGGGCGGTCCGCGACGCCCTCGACGAGGCCGGCCTGCTGGTCGGCGTCGAACCGCACGAGCACGCCGTCGGCCACTGCGAGCGCTGCAAGACGATGGTCGAGCCGCGGCTGTCCGACCAGTGGTTCGTCTCGGTCCGGCCCCTCGCCGAGAAGGCCGCACAGGCGGTCCGCGACGGGCGCACCGTGTTCGTGCCCGAGAACCGCACGAAGCTGTTCCTCGAGTGGCTCGACAACCTGCACGACTGGTGCATCTCGCGCCAGATCTGGTGGGGCCACCGCATCCCGGCCTGGTACGGACCCGACGGCGAGATCGAGGTGTCGCGCACCGACCTCGACCGAGAGGGCTGGGTGCAGGACGAGGACGTGCTCGACACCTGGTTCTCGTCGCAACTGTGGCCCTTCACCACGATGGGCTGGGAGGGCCCGGACTCCGACACCCCCGAACTCGCCACCTGGTTCCCGACCTCGGTCCTGGTGACCGGCTACGACATCAACACCTTCTGGGTCAGCCGCATGCTGATGATCAGCCTGTGGCTGCACGACGAGGTGCCGTTCCGGGTCGTGCACAACCACGGCCTGGTCCGCGACGAGCACGGCAAGAAGATGTCGAAGTCGTTCGGCAACGTGATCGACCCGCTGTACCTGATCGACAAGTACGGAGCCGATGCGACCCGGTTCGCCCTGCTGCGCTCGGCCGCCCCCGGCGTCGACGTGCCGCTCGCCGAGGAATGGGTCGAGGGCGCCAAGCGGTTCGCCAACAAGCTGTGGAACGTGGGCTCGTTCGCGGTGCAGCGGCTCGGTGGCACCGTGCCCGGCGACCTGCCCGCCGCCGACGCCCTGACCCTCGAGGACCGCTGGATCCTGTCGCGGCTCGAGTCCGTACGCGCCGCGGTCGATGCCGCCTACGACGCCTACGAGTGGTCGGTCGTCTGCCGCGGGCTGTACCACTTCGCCTGGGACGAGGTCGCGGACTGGTACCTCGAGGCCGTCAAGGTGCGCCTGTACGGCGATGACCCCGAGGCAGCCGCCGCCGCCCGGGCCGTGCTGGCCGTCGTCCTCGACGACCTGCTGCGTCTGCTCGCCCCCGTGATGCCGTTCGTCACCGAGGTGCTGTGGCGCGCCCTGACCACCTCACCCGGCGGTCGTGCGTCACTGATGGTCGCCGACTGGCCGAGGGCCCGTGACACCTTCGATGGCGACGTGGAGCGCGATTTCGCCGTCCTGCAGGACCTCGTCACCGAGGTGCGCAAGTTCCGCTCGCAGAACGACATCCCGCCCAAGGCGCGCTTCCCCATCACCATCGCCACCGCGCACCGGGAGCTGCTGCAGGCCCAGGCGCCGATGGTCGAGGCGTTGGCCGGCATGTCCGAGCTGACCTTCGTCGACGCGATCGAGGACCGGCCCGGCACCTCGACGATCGTGTTCGGTGGCGGCAGTTGCCAGGTCGAACTCGCCGGCCTGATCGACGTCGAAGCCGAACTGGCCCGCCTCGGCAAGGAACTTGCCCGGGCCGAGGGCGAACTGCAGCGCGTCGAGGGAAAGCTCGCCAACGACTCGTTCGTCGCACGTGCCCCGGCCGAGGTCGTCGAACGCGAACGCACCCGCCGTGACGAACTGCACGACCAGCTCGGCCAGCTCCGCGAACAGGTGGACGCACTGCAGGCGTTGTAAGTTACGTTCGCGTAGGTTACGGTGACGTAGCTACTTGTCGCCCACCACCTCTCGGAGCTCTTGCATGGCTGTGCGCCTGACCGACCAGGACCTGCTCGCCGAACTCGAACCGGTCGCGGAGGAGGAACTCCTGCGGCACGAGAAGATCGCCGAGGAGTGGTTCCCGCACGACTACATCCCGTACTCGATGGGTCGCGACTTCGACAGGGACCCGTGGACGCCGGACCAGTCCCGGCTGACCGGCATCGCCCAGACGGCGTTCGAGGTGAACCTGCTCACCGAGGACAACCTGCCGAGCTACCACCGCGAGATCCACGCGATGTTCGGCCACGGCGACGGGGCCTGGATCAACTGGGTCCATCGCTGGACCGCCGAGGAGGGCCGCCACTCGATCGTGCTCCGCGACTACCTCGTGGTCACCCGTGCGCTCGACCCGGTCGAACTCGAACGCGGCCGCATGCAGCAGATGATGACCGGCTACGACAAGGACGGCAAGGACACCTTGCGGGGAATGGCCTACGTGTCGTTCCAGGAGTTGGCCACCCGCATCAGCCACCGCAACACCGGCCGCTACTCGGACGACCCGGTGGCCGACAAGATCATGGCGCGGATCTCGAAGGACGAGAACCTGCACATGATCTTCTACCGCAACCTGCTGACCGCCTCGATGCGGCTCGACCCCTCCCGTGCCGTGGAGGCGATCGCGGCCGAGGTGATGGGCTTCGAGATGCCCGGCGCCGGGATGCGCAACTTCCAGCGCAAGTCGGTCGAGATCGCCAAGGCAGGCATCTACGACCTGCGAGTGCACCACGACGAGGTCGTGTGGCCGCTGCTTCGCCATTGGAAGATCTTCGAACTCGAAGGTCTCGACGACGCGGCGGAGCGGGCCCGCCAACAGCTCGCGGACTTCCTCGCCGGCCTCGACCAGCTCGCGACCCGCTACGACGAGAAGCGCGCCGCCCGTGCCGAACGCGCGGCCGCGGCCGCGGCGGCCGCAGGGTCGGCCAGCCAGCCGGTGGACACGCACTAGCCTCGGTCGGGCTGCCCTGCCCGCGAGACCGAGGCCGCCTGTGACCCCGATGGACCCCCACTACGCCCGCGCCCTCGAGGCGTTGGGCGCCCGTGGTCCGGGACGCATGGTCCCGGACCTGTCGCGGATCACCCGGCTCGCGCAGATGCTCGGCGATCCGCAGCAGGCCTACCCGTCGATCCACGTCACCGGCACCAACGGCAAGGGCTCGGTGGTCCGGATGCTCGGCTCGCTGTGCTCTGCTGCCGGGCTGTCGGCGGGCACCTACACCTCCCCGCACCTGCAGACGGTGCGTGAGCGGCTCTCCCTGGCCGGCCGCCCCATCTCCGAGGCCCGCTTCGCCGAGGTCCACGACGAGGTGGCGGTCCTGACCGACCTGCTCGACCAGGCCGCCCGCGAGGCGACCGGGCCCGACGCGGACCAGGTGACCTACTTCGAGCAGCTCACCGCGATGGCGTACTGGTGGTTCGCCGACGCCCCGGTCGACGTCGGCATCTTCGAGGTCGGGATGGGCGGGCTGTGGGACGCCACCAACCTCGTGCGCGGCGACGTGGCCGTGATCAACGCGATCGACCTCGATCACCCCCAGCTCGGCGGGACACCGGCCGAGGTCGCGACCGAGAAGGCCGGGATCATCAAGCCGGGGGCCTACGTCGTGTCCGCACACCAACAGCCCGAGGTCGCCGAGGTGATCGCCGCGGCGGCCGAACGGGCCGGCGCCACCCTGTGGTTGGCCGGCGAGGACTTCGAGGTGGCCGACCGCCAGGTGGCCGTCGGAGGCCAGTTGGTCAGCCTGCGCGTGGGCGAGCGCACCGTCGACGACATCCTGCTGCCGCTGTTCGGCCAGCACCAGGCCGGCAACGCCGCCCTCGCCCTGGCCGCCTTCGTCGCGTTCACCGGCGACAGCTACACCGCCATGGACGACGAGGTCGTGCGCCACGGGCTCGGGGCAGCCGTCGTGCCCGGCCGCCTCGAGATCGTGCACCGTAACCCCACGGTGGTGCTCGACGGGGCCCACAACCCCCACGGTGCCCGGGCGTCGGCCGCGGCCCTCGACGAGTCGTTCGGGTTCCGGGAGTTGGTGCTGGTCGCCGCCTGCCTCGAGGACAAGGACGTCGAGGGGATCCTGCGCGAGTTCCGCGACGTCGCCTCGCACGTCATCGTCACCTCGGTCGACACGCCGCGTGCCGCCGACGTGACACGCATGCGCGCAGCCGCCGTCGAGGTGTGGGACGGCACCGGCACCGCGGTCGAGACGGCCGAGAGCGTCGAGGCGGCGCTCGAGTTGGCCGAGACCGTGGTCGGCGACGGTGACGGCATCCTGGTCGCTGGTTCGCTCCACACCGTCGGGGCCGCCCGTGACCGCTATGTGCCGGTCGAGGCCACCGACGACGAGATCGTGCTCGAGCCCGAGGACACCGACGATGTCGACGACCTCGACGACCTCGCCCATCGGATGGACGGCGACCTCGCGGACGAGGCCGATGAGCTCTCGGCGTTGCTCGCCGACGACGACGCGCTGCAGGCGGCACTCGACAGGCTCATCGAGGACCAGGCCGACTGAGGACTCGCGAAGCCTTCGGGCCTCAGACGCCGGCGATGAGCGCACCCAGACGCGGCTGGCAGACGATCTCGCTGACCTCCCCGTCATGGCTGGTCAGGTCGCCGAGGGCCGAGCATGCCAGGCACCGCTCGAAATCGACGTCGCGCGCCGACACGGGGCAGAGCACCTGGCCGGCCTCGTCGACGAGGCGGGCGATGCGTACGGGATTCGTCAGGAATTTCGGGGTCCACATGGCCATCTCTCCGTGTTGGGGTCCGTAGACCCACTATTCGCGATGGCAGCTGCCCGGCGATAGAGCAAATGGTCCTACTCCTAAGGGACCTACCAACCCGGCGTGTGCTTCGCCTGCCGCAGGGCGCCGGAGTTGTGGCGCGGGCCCCGACCGGGCACCCTTCGCCCGACTCCCGCCCGGATCCGGGCACTTCCGCTCTCCCCAAGGAACCCCCGTGGCCATCGAACGCACCCTCATCCTGGTCAAGCCCGACGGCGTCGAGCGCGGCCTGGTCGGCGAGGTCATCGCCCGCATCGAACGCAAGGGGTACGCACTCGAGGCGCTGGAGTTGCGCACCCTCGAGCGCGAGAAGGCCGAGGAGCACTACGGCGAGCACACCGACAAGCCGTTCTTCGGTGAACTGGTCGATTTCATCACGTCCGCGCCGTTGGTCGCGATGTGCGTGTCCGGCGAGGGCGCGATCGCGAACATGCGCAACCTGATGGGTGCGACCAACCCCCTCGAGGCCACCCCGGGCAGCATCCGCGGCGACTTCGCCACCGTGATCGGCGAGAACATCGTCCACGGCTCGGACAGCCCCGAGAGCGCACAGCGCGAACTCGGCATCTTCTTCCCCGGCCGGTTCTGATCGTCCGCCGCGGCCCGATCACGCCGCTGTCGTGACCGAGACCACGTTGCGCGACGCCGCCGCCACCCTGGCGGCGGCGTTCCACGGGGGCGCACTGTTCAGCCGGGTCCAACCCGACCCGGCGGTTCGGGCCCGTCGCCTGCCGTGGCTGTTCGAGGGCACCTTGCGGCACTGTCGCAGGCACGGACGGGTGCTGACCGAAGGCAGAGACGCCGCGGCCGGCTGGGTGCCGGGTCGGCGCCTGGCACTCGGGCCGCTCGACCTGGCACGGTCCGGTCTGGTGGCGGCACCGGTGCGGTTCGGACCGCTCGCGACGGTGCGACTCGAACAGCACGAGCGACCGACCCAACGGCGGTTGGTGGCCGCATCGACGTCGACCACCGGCTATCTGTGGGTGCTGGGCGTGCGGCCTGACCGCCAGGGCACCGGCGCCGGCGGCGCCATGCTCCGTCGCGTCCTCGACGACATGGCAGCCCGTGGGCTCGCGCGGTGCCTGCTGCGGACCGACGACGCGCCCAACGTCGACTTCTACCGACGCCACGGCTTCGAGGTCGTCGACGAGTGCACGGACCTGCCGAGCCGGCTACCGGCCTGGATCATGGCCGCGTCGACCGGATGAGGGAGCCTCTGTCGACCGGATGAGGGAGCCTCTGTCGTCGACCGGATGAGGCCACGTCCGTCCACAGGCGCGCGTCGATCCACGGACGCCCTGCCGTTCCCGCCCGGCAAGCTCTGGGCTGCCACGAACGGGGGAACGATGCCATGAGCGCTGCCGTGAACGCCGCACCGAGCGGTGCACCGGCCCGACCCGACACCTGGCGCGACGGGCATCCCGTCGGCGAGGTGGCCGACGCCGCGCCCTGTGCGGCGTGCACGCCGGCGCGCTTCGCGCCGGGTGATCCCGGCCGGGTCGTCGTCGATGGTCCGGAGTCGGCCGCCGACGTTTTGGTACCGGCCGTCGGTTTCCGCGACCGGGAGCGCTGCGTCGCGGCGTTCCTCGACACCAAGCACCGCCTGCTCGGGACGGCGACGGTCAGCATCGGCTCGATCGACCACACCTTCATGGGGCCGCGCGAGGTGTTCCGCGACGCGCTGCTGGCCAACGCCTCGGCGCTGGTGCTGGCGCACAATCACCCGTCGGGCGATCCCGAGCCCTCACGTGACGACGAGATGGTCACCCGCCGCCTCGCCCGGGCGGGGGAGATGCTCGGCATCGACCTGCTCGACCACCTCGTGGTGGGTGGCGCCAGGTGGACCAGCCTCGCCCGCCGCGGCGTGTTGTGAGGGGACGAAGGCTCGGTGCGGCAACGAGGGCGCAGCCCGAGATGGTTGGGGTGGTGGGCGGGATCGGAAGCGATCGGGGTGGCGGGCGGGATCGGATCCGGTGCGGCAACGAGCGC
>JAGXST010000303.1 GCA_018335555.1 Actinomycetota bacterium
GCGATCTACCACTCGCACACCCACACGCAGGCGTATCCGTCGGCGACCGACATCCGTCTGGCCGCCTACCCCGACGCGACCTACCTGATCGTCACCCTGCAGGACCGTGACCACCCCGACGTGCGCGGGTTCTCGATCATCGACGGTGTCGTGACGGAGAAGCGCGTCGTCGTCACCGACCGCGAGATGGCCTGATGTCGTACCTGGGACCGATCGTTCGCCGTGGCTGGAAGTTCGCGCCGATCGTCGTCCAGGCGGCGCGGCAGGCTGACCGCCACGTGCGTCCCCACCTGCGCGCCTGGCAGTTGGCCAGCGCCGTCGACGGTTGGGTCGGTCGCTGGACCGACCACGACGGCACCCACTGGGTGGTGTTCAAGACCCCGGACGCACCCCCGTTGCAGGCGTTCCCGCCGCTGCGCGAAGCCGAACTCGAACGCGTCGGGCGCGAACTCGACCGTGGCACGCTCAAGAAGCACGACGCGCTGCCCGAGGCCAACGCCATGCGCCAGGTCGGACGTGTGCGCGACCTCCCCGGGAAGCTGACGCCGAAGCGCAGGGACTAGCCGACGGCCGCCGCCAGCGGCTAACCGACGGCCGCCGCCAGCGGCTAACCGACGGCCGCCGCCAGCGGCGAGGCCAGGTCACCCCGGTTCTCGACCACGACCTCCGGCACCTCGAGCCAGGCACCGAGGTCGGCCAACTCGGCCGCCAGTTCGCGGGCCACGTGCGCCCGGTCGACGCCGTCCTCGGCGAAGGCGCTGCGCACCAGCAGGCGGCCCGACTGGCGGTCCGCCTTGAGGTCGACGCGGGCGACGACGTCCTCGCCGAGCAGGAACGGCAGCACGTAGTAGCCGTACACGCGTTTCGGTTCGGGGACGTAGATCTCGATGCGGTAGTGGAAGTCGAACAGTCGCAGCGCCCGTTCGCGCCGCCACACCAGCGGGTCGAACGGTGAGAGCAGCGTGCGGGCCGGGTACGAGCGGGCGGCGCCGGCCTCGGGATGGCGATAGACCGGTTCGTCGCCCCAGCCCCGGACCCGGACCTCCTCGAGCAGTCCACCCGCGACCAGCCGTGCCAGTGCCGGGCGTACGTCGCGGGTGACCAGCCGATGATGGTCGGCGAGGTCGGCCGCCGTCCCGATGCCGTGGGCAGCGGCAGCCCGGAGCAGCAACTGCTCGCGCGCCTGCTCGAGCGGCGGGACCTCGGCTTCGCGGGCCGACGGTGGGATCACCCGCTCGGGCAGGTCGTAGACCGCCACGAACGTCGGCGTACGGTGATGGATGACGAGGTCCCCACGGGTCGCGAGGTAGTCGAGGGCCAGGCGGCCCTTCGGCATGCCCCACCACGGGCCGGTCCGTTCGCCCGGGTCGTCGAGGCTGCGGATGCTGCGCGGGCCGTGCATCCCGATCTCGGCCAGGACGGCGTCGAGGTAGCCGGGATGGGACTCCTCGACCTCGCGGATCTGCTTCCACACCGGGGTCTCGGCACGCCGGTGGTGCAGCAACGGCCACACGTCGACCGACGACAGCGACGCGACGTGGATCCAGCCCTCGTACTGCGCACCCGAACGCCACAGCCACCGGTCGCGCGCCGCTCGATCGTGCGGGCCGATCCGCGACCAGAACGGCAACTCGTGGGCGCGAGCCAGGACGTTGACGCTGTCGAGTTGCACGATGTCGACCGTGTCGACGACGCGCCGGAAGTGGCGCACGTCGCGTCGCACGTCCCGCGCGGGTCGCTCACGACCGAAGCCCATCGCCGTCAGGGCGATGCGCCGGGCATGACGTGCCGACAGGGTCCTCACGATGTGCCGGGTCCCCTGTCTCGCTCGCTGCGCACGCTCGTTGCCCCCCGGCTCGACCGGGGTGCGCGGAAGCTAGCCGTGGACCCGGACGGGATCTGTCAGGAAGCCGCGGTCAGGTCCGGGTCGCGGCTGGCGTCGGCCTCGGCCTGCTGGCGGACGGCGTCGGCCACGACCGGGACGATCCGTTCGTTGAACACGCTCGGGATGATGTACGAAGGGTGCAGTTCGTCGTCGGTGATGACGGCGGCGAGTGCGCGGGCGGCCGCCACCTTCATGTCCTCGGTGATGTAGCGGGCACGGGCGTCGAGCGCGCCGCGGAAGATGCCCGGGAACGCGAGCACGTTGTTGATCTGGTTGGGCTGGTCGCTGCGCCCGGTCGCCACCACGGCGGCGAACTTGCGCGCCGCGTGGGTGTCCACCTCGGGGTCGGGGTTGGCCAGCGCGAACACGATCGGGTCCTTCGCCATCCGGGTCAGGTCCTCGGGTTCGATCAGGTGCGGCGCGCTGACACCGATCATCACGTCGGCGCCATCGAGTGCGTCGCGCAGCGTGCCGTCCCGCCGCTCGGGGTTCGAACGCTCGCGCAGCCACTGGTGGCTGTCGTGGACACACGGATGCGTCCGTCCGCCGATGATGCCGTCGAGGTCGGACACCAGCAGGTTGCCGACGCCCTCGCGCAACAGCAGGCGCGCGATCGCCATCCCGGCGGCGCCGGCGCCCGACAGCGCCACGGTGACGTCCTCGAGCGGCTTGTCGACCACGCGGAGCGCGTTGATCAGTGCTGCCATCACCACGATCGCGGTGCCGTGCTGGTCGTCGTGGAAGACCGGGATGTCGAGCGATTCGCGCAGCCGGTCCTCGATCTCGAAGCAACGTGGCGCCGAGATGTCCTCGAGGTTGATGCCGCCGTACACCGGCGCGATCATCTCGACCGCCCGCACGATCTCGTCCGGGTCCTTGGTGTCGAGGCAGACCGGCCACGCGTCGATGTCGGCGAACCGCTTGAACAGCGCCGCCTTGCCCTCCATGACCGGCAGGGCGGCGGCCGGGCCGATGTCGCCGAGCCCGAGCACGGCGCTGCCGTCGGTGACGATGGCGACCGTGTTGCCCTTGATGGTCAGCCGGCGGGCGTCGTCGGGCTTGTCGACGATGGCCCGGCAGACGCGGGCGACGCCGGGGGTGTAGGCCATCGACAGGTCGTCGCGGGTGGCCAGCGGGACCTTGGAGCGCACCTCGAGCTTGCCGCGCAGGTGCAGCAGGAAGGTGCGGTCGCTGACCCGGTGCACCTCGACGCCGTCGAGTCCGTTCACGGCCTCGGTGATCTGCTCCGCGTGGTGGGCGTCACCGGCGTTCACCGTCACGTCGATGACGACGACGTCGCGCTGGGTCTCGACGAAGTCGAGTGCCGTCACCGCGCCGTTGGCGGCGCCGATGGCCGTCGTGGTGCGACCGATGGCGCTCTGGTCGTCCGCGTTCAGCCGCAGACGCAGGGTGATCGAGTAGCTGGCGTTGGGGAAGGCAGCGGACATCGAATCCCTCGAAGGTGACGTGTCCGGCAACCTACTGGTCGGGCATCAGGGCGGCGAGTTCCGCCGACGGCGGCAGTTCGAGTCCGACCAGGCGGCGCACCGCCCGTTCGGCCGGCGCCAGCCCCTCGACCACGTCGTCGTGGCCGTCCCACACCTCGTCGAAGTGTCCGAACCTGTAGGCCTTCGGGACGCGAGGGTCGAGGTAGCTGGCGCGACACACCGCACGGGTGTTGCCCAACCGCTCGGCGGCCGCATCGATCGCCGCGAGGATGTTCGCGTCCGCCTCGCGCCGATCGGCCGGAGGCCCGAGTTCTCGCAGCGTCTGGGCCGCCACGACCGTGCCGCCCCAGGTGCGGAAGTCCTTGGCGGTCAGGTCGTCACCGGCGATCTCGCGCAGGTAGGCGTTGACGTCGCCCGAGTCGACCTGTCGCCAGGTGTCGTCGTCGTCCTGCCAGGCGAACAGGCGCTGGCCGGGGATCTCCTCGCAGCGCAGCAACTGGCGTGCCAGGCGCGGGTGTCGCAGTTCGAGGTCCTGCTCCTGGCCGCTCTTGCCCGGGAACGAGAAGTGCACCCGGGTGCCGTGGACGTCGACGTGCTCGCAGGCCAGCGTGGTCAGCCCGATCGCGCCGCCCTCCTCGCCCGGCTCGCGGCTGCCGATGCGGATCATGGTCTCGTCGAGCAGGGCGACGACCAGGGCCAGGACCCGTTCGCGCGACATCGACCGGGCCCGGAGGTCGCGATCCACCGAATCCCGGATGGTCGGCAGCGCGTCGGCGAATGCGCCCATGCGGTGGAACTTGGTCGCGTCGCGGACGGCACGCCACCGCGGGTGGTAGCGGTACTGCTTGCGGCCTGCGTCGTCGATCCCGGTGGCCTGGACGTGCGCTGCGGGGTCCTCGCAGATCCAGACGTCGGTCCATGCGGGTGGGATCGCGAGGGCCTTCATCCGTTCGCGTTCCTCGCCGTCGACGAGGCTGCCGTCGTCGCGCACGTACGAGAACCCACGGCCTCGCCGCACCCGCCGCACCCCGGGTTCCTCGTCGCTGACGTACACGAGCCCGGCCGCCTCGGCATGGACCTCGGGTGGGGCGTCCGCAGGCAGTCCGGCGACCACCGGGAGGATGCCGGTGACGGTCGGGTCGTCGTTGGTGTCGATGGTCACCTTGCGTGGATACCGACGCCCGGGCGCACCTGCCGCCGTGCGGGCGGGTCCGCCGGTGGTGACCGCTGCCCTGCGCGTGCGCTCGTACGCCCGAAGGTCCGGGCAGGCGTGCACCGGGATGGGGCATGACCACGTCATACTTCACGCCCGACATGGAGGTAGGGACATGACCGATCGCGGGTCGCCGGGCGGCATCGAACGGGGCGGACACGTCCGGGTCGTCACCCTCGACCAGGCCGCCGCCGAGGCACGCGAACTCCTCGACGACTTCGAGGCGCGCTACGGCCTGCCGTCGATCGAGCGTGCCCGCGCCTTCACCGATGACGACGGCGAGGTGCAGCGCACGGGCGACTACCTGCTGTGGAGTGCCACGTTCGAGCGCTGGCGCGAACTCACGGGCCGCAGCGAGGTCTGACGGCCGGCGCGGCGGGCCACCGCGGGAAGGAACGTCGGGTTCACGGCGTTCCCCTGCGACAGGCCGATTCGGCCGTCCGCCCGCGGATAGGCTGCCGTCCTCGGATCCGGCCCCACGCGCGACGCCCGCGCCGGTGGCCGCCACCCCGTTCCCGATCGTTTGCGAGGTCCATCGCCATGCCCGTCGTCCGTATCCCCACCGTGCTGCGCACGCACACCGGCAACCAGGCCAAGGTCGAGGCCAGCGGCGAAACCGTCCGCGAGGTGTTCAGCGACCTGACCGGCGCGCACCCGGGCCTGCAGGACCAACTGTTCGACGGCGACGAGGTCCGCGGCTTCATCAATGTCTACGTCGACGACGAGGACATCCGCTACGTCGACGGCCTCGACACGAAGGTCGCCGCCGACGACGAGATCGCGATCATGCCGGCAGTCGCCGGTGGCGCGGAGGCGAAGCCGAGCACGCACGGCGCGCTCGATTCAGCCGGTGGCGCGGAGGCGAAGCCGAGCACGCACGGCGCGCTCGATTCAGCCGGTGGCGCGGAGGCGAAGCCGAGCACGCACGGCGCGCTCGATCCAGCCGGTGGCGCGGAGGCGAAGCCGAGCACGCACGGCGCGCTCGATTCAGCCGGCGCCTGACGGTTGCGCTATGACGACGTCTCGCAGGCCATCGGCAACACGCCGCTGGTTGGCCTGCCGCGGCTGTCGCCGGACGGCTACCGGATCTACCTCAAGCTCGAGGGCCACAACCCGACCGGGTCGGTCAAGGACCGGGTCGCCAAGTACCTGATCGAACAGGCCGAACGGGACGGCAGCCTGCAGCCGGGCCAGCGCGTCATGGAGCCGACCTCGGGCAACACCGGGATCGCCCTCGCCGCGATCTGCAAGGTCAAGGGTTACCCGCTGACCTGCGTCATGCCCGAGAACACCTCCGAGGAACGCAGGCAACTGCTGACGATGTTCGGGGTCGAACTGGTCTTCTCGCCCGCGACCGAGGGCTCCAACGGCTCGGTCCGCGTGGCGCGCGAGTTGGCGGCCGCCGACCCGGACGTGTTCATGCCGTTCCAGTACGGCAACCCGGCCAACGCGCTGGCCCACTACGAGACCACTGCGCCCGAGATCCTGGCCGACCTCCCCGAGATCACCGCCTTCGTCGCAGGCCTCGGCACCGGGGGCACGGTCACCGGCGTCGGCCACCGCCTCAAACGCCACGACCCCGCCATCAAGGTCTTCGCCGCCGAACCCGAGTACGGCGACCTCGTCTACGGCCTGCGCAACCTCGACGAGGGCTTCGTCCCCGAGGTGCTCGACCAGTCGGTGCTCGACAGTCGCATCAAGGTCGACTCGCTCAAGGCGCTGACCTTCACGCGGCGCCTCGCCGAGGAGGAGGGCATCTTCGCCGGCGTCTCGACCGGCGCCTCGCTCGCCGTGGCCGTGCGGGTCTGCAAGCGGCTGCCCGAAGGCTCGACCATCGTCGCGCTCTCGCCCGACGGTGGCTGGAAGTACCTCTCCACCGGTGCCTACGCTCCCGGTGACCTCAACGAGATCGCCACCCGGATCTCGGGAACCCTCTGGGCGTAGCCGCGGTCGGCACGTCGCAGGCCGCCGCTACGCTCGGCCCGCCTTTCGGGAGGAGCGGTGTTGGGGCTGGAGTTGACCGTGCTGGGCTGTTCCGGCTCGCACACGGGTCCGGGGCGTGCCTGCTCCGGCTACCTCGTCACCGCCGAGGGAACCCGGCTGCTGGTCGATTGCGGCAACGGGTCCACCGCCAACCTGCAGCGAGTCTGTCGGTTCGACGACCTCGACGCCGTGCTCATCACCCACCGCCACGTCGACCACTGCATCGACCTGATCGGCATGTACTACGGCCTGCGCTTCCACCGCGAGGGCGCGAAACGCATCGACCTGTACGCCCCCGACGAGGTCGTGGCCACGCTCAAGGGCCTGCTGTCGACCGACTCGGCGCTCGGCTTCGACGAGGTGTTCGACGTCCACCGCGTGACCGGCGGCGAGCAGGTGACGGT
>JAGXST010000304.1 GCA_018335555.1 Actinomycetota bacterium
GACGCATGGGTGCCGAGCAGGGCCTTGCCCATGCCGATCATCCTCCCGGGTGCACACACGGTTCGTGGCGGGGTGTGCGACCGGTCGGCCGACGCTCAAGAGGGGTCGATGCCGGCGCCGGATCGCACAGGCCGCAATGGGCCATCAGTGGTCTGGATGATACCCGAACCCCTGCGCGGCCCGCCACCCCGCCGCCCGTCACGATGACGGGATCGCAACCACGTGCCGCAGTTGCCGCCCGTGACCAGTCAGGCAGACACCAACCGGAGAAGCCAGCACCCCAGGGTGGAGGAACGGGCGGCAGAGAAGGTCAGATCATGCACTGGGCGCAGTGGAAGGTGTAGATGCCCTTCTTGATGCGGGTGCGCTCGATGGGCTTGCGACAACGGTGGCACGGCAGACCCTCGCGGCCGAACACGTGGAGGTGTTCGGCGGCTTCGCCGTCGTCGTCGACGCCGGTCTCGGCGTCGGAGTCGTCGAGCCCGGAGCCGGCGGCCTTCATGGCCGCCTGCAGGACCTCCTGCATGGCGCGGTAGAGGCGACGGACCTCCTGGGTGGACAGCGACGCCGAGGGGCGGTCGTGACGCAGTCCAGCCTCCCACAGGATCTCGTCGCTGTAGATGGGCCCGAGGCCGGCGATCACGTTCGGATCGATCAGCAGCAGCTTGAGCGGCTGGTTGGCCTCGTGCAGGAACCGGCCGAACTCCATCCAGGTGGGATTGTCGTCGAGGGGGTCGAGGGCGTCGGGGGCGACCTCGAGCGTCTCGAGGGCCTCGTCGGTGGGGACCACGCCGGTGCGGGCGCTGACGTCGCTGCCCGGTTCGGACAGGTGCACGGCGCCGCCGACGGTGAAGCTGACGGCCAGGTGCGTGTCGGGGCCGGGCGCCTCGTTGGCGGTCTCGCGGTGGAGGTAGCCCGATTCGCCCGGGTCGATCACCCAGGTGTGTTCGTCGTCGAGGTCGAGGAACAGCACCCGGCCACGGCGGCGAACCGCGTCGATCTTGCGACCGGACAGCGCCTTGACGAAGTCGGGCCGCTTGCTGTGGAACGGCGTCACGAGGGCGGCCGTCTCGACGGTGACGTCCTTGACCTTCTTGCCGACGACCTCTTTTTCGAGGTCCTTGCGCAGCACCTCGACCTCGGGCAACTCCAGCACCGGGGATCCTTCCGTTGGCCCAGGGGGCGGACAGTGCGTGTGTCGTCCCGGGTCGCCGAGAAGCTAGCGGACGGGGTCACGGCCAGCGGTTTCGGCGCGCGCCGAGATCGTGCGGTAGGCCTCGCGTGCGGCGGTCTGTTCGGCCTGCTTCTTGCTGCGACCGACGCCGCGACCGACCTCGGAGCCATCGACGACGACCACGGCCGTGAAGGTCTTGTCGTGGTCGGGGCCGGTGTCGACGACGTCGTAGCGCGGTAGCTGTTCGTAGCGAGCGGCGGTCAGCTCCTGCAGGCTGGTCTTGTAGTCGAGCGCGGCGTCACGCTCGGCGAGCTCGAGCAGTCGGGCGGCGAACATGCGCTGTACGAGGTCGTATGCGGTGGCGAACCCGCCGTCGAGGTAGGTCGCGCCGATCACCGCCTCGAGGGTGTCCGCGAGGATCGAGTCCTTGTCGGCGCCGCCCGAGATCGCCTCGCCACGGCCGAGCCGCACGAACCGTCCGAGGCCGAGATCACGCGCGATCTCGGCCAGCGACTCGGTCTTGACGGCTGCCGAACGGACCTTGGCCAGCCGCCCTTCCTGCTCGTCGGGATGCGCGTGGTAGATCTCGTCGGTCACGACCAGCGCCAGGACGGAGTCGCCGAGGAACTCCAACCGTTCGTTGGGGTTCGCGCCACCGTTCTCGAAGGCCCAGGACCGGTGCACGAGGGCATGTTCGAGCAACGACGGGTCGTCGAAGTGCACATCGAGCAGGCTCGCGAGCTCGGCGGCAGGCGGGAACTCGATCGGCGTGGTCACGCGCGCTCCCCGGCGAGGTCGGCTGGGAGGATTGCCGGCCTACTCGACCTCGAGGACCGTCCGGCCGCCGTAGGTGCCGCAGGTGCCGCACACGGTGTGGGGGCGCACCGGCGCCTTGCAGCGCTTGCAGGACGCGTTCGTGGGTGCGGCGGTGCGCAGCCACTGCGCCTTGCGGTGGCGCGTACGCGAGCGCGACATCTTTCGCTTCGGGACGGCCATCGGACTCTCCTGACGATCATGGACCCGCGTGGCGGGCGAGGTGTACGTGGGGTGGCGTGCCGCATGGTGGTGCGATCACGCCCGTTGGTCGGACAGGCTACTCGGTGGGCTACTCGCTGGGCAGATCGAGGTCGGCGAGCTTCGCCCAGCGCGGATCGGGCGCCTCGTCGGGCCGGTGACCGCAGTCACCGAGGTTGCGATCGGCGCCACACTCCTCGCACAGCCCCTGGCAGTCCTCGCGGCAGAGCACGCGGACCGGCAGATCGATCAGCAACGCGTCGCGCACCATGACCGACAGGTCGATCGCGGTGCGGTCGTCGATCAGTTCGTAGCCGGGGTCGTCCTCGTCGTCGTCCTCGCGCTTGGCCGGGTCGACGAACAACTCGGCCACGTCGCTGTCGACGCGGACGTCCTGGGGCACCAGGCAGCGGCCGCAGGGCAGTTGCAGGTCGGCACCGACCGTGCCGCGCACGAGGATGCCCTCGACCACGGCGTCGAGGTCGAGGTCGAGATCGATGTCGTCGCGGAACGCGCCCTCGGCCGCGCCCCAGCCGTCGTCACCGAACTCGCCGACGGGCACGGCACGCGACAGCGCCCGGGTGGCACCCGGGTTGTCGACCAGTTCCATGACGGGAACGCGCACGAGACTTCGACCTTGGAGAACACGACGACCCGGCAGTCGATGCTGCCGGCACTGGCCGGGACCGGTCCGCGGACCGCTGTTGGGCCCGAACGACGCCGGACCGCCCCGATGCGCACCGAACGCCCGGCAGGGCCGGGCGGCGCGAACGCGAGGCTCCACGGTACCACCGCGCCTCCGCATCCGCTCTGTCGGGCGGGCGGGAGCGAATCAGGCCCGGTCGACACCGAAGTCGTCGAGGTCCTCCTCGGCGAGTTGGTCGGTGTCGAGCCGGCCCCGCAGCTTCTGACGGCCCTTCTCGACCGCCGTCAGGGTCTTTTGCAGCACGACCTCGAAGTTGGCCAGCTTGGCGTCGACGTAGTCCTCGGCCTCGAGGCGCATCTGGCGGGCCTGCTCGCGGGCGTCCTCGACGATGCGGTCGGCCTCGCGGTCAGCGGAGCGGACCACTTCCTGCTGGGAGACGAGACGGGCGGCCTCGTCGCGGGCGTCGTCGAGGATCCGGTCGGCGTCGGCCTGGGCCCGCTCGAGGATCTCGTCGCGTTCCTTGACCACCCATCGGGCCTGGGTCAGCTCGTCCGGCAGCGCGTCACGGACGTCGGCGACCAGGCCGTCCACCTCGGCCCGGTTGAGCATGATCGAAGCCGACAGCGGGACGGCCTTGGCCTCGGCGACGAGGCGCTCCAACTGGTGCAGCTTGGCCTCGACGTCGAGCGGTACGCCGTGGGAGTCGGACATCGAAACAAACGCCTCGCTCGACGGGATTGGGTCAGCCGGAGCGTAGCGGGGGGTCAGCCGAGCTTGTCGCGCAGTGCGTCGGCGACGACGTCGGGCACGGTGCCGCCCAGGGGGCCACCGAATCGGGCGACTTCCTTCACCAGCGAACTCGACAGGTACGAGTGCTCGGGGGAGGTCGACATGAACACCGTCTCGATGCCACCGATGCGATGGTTCATCTGTGCCATCTGCAGTTCGTACTCGAAGTCGCTGACGGCGCGCAGTCCCTTGCAGACGATCCCGATGCCGCGGGCGTTGCAGAAGTCGACCAGCAGGCCTTCGAAGCGGTCGACCTCGAGGTTGGCGAGGTCGTCGGTGACCGCACGGATCAACGCCATCCGTTCGTCGACCGGGAACAGCCCCTGCTTGCGGGGGTTCTCGAGGACCGCGACGACGACACGGTCGAAGCGTTCACAGGCACGGCGGACGATGTCGAGGTGCCCGAGCGTGATCGGGTCGAAGCTGCCCGGGACGACCGCGGCCACCGTCATGGATCACTCCTGCCCGGGATGGTTGGGCTCCGGGGGAGGAACCCTGTCGGCGCGGTGCAGTGCGGTGTCACCGTAGCGGCGCGGGCTGCCGGGCAGCAGGTCGGCGGGCCACGGCGGGCTGCCGTCACGGGCGGCACGCTCGATGACGACCGCGGCACCGTCGGTGAGGTGGCCGGCCAACGCCTTGAGCACGGCCGCCAACTCGGCCTCGGGCATGCGGTAGGGCGGGTCGGCGAGCACGAGGTCGAAGGGACCACCCTCGACCTCGCCACGCAGCGCCTTGGCGACGTCACCGACCACCACCGTCGCACCGGGCAGTCCGACCGTCTCGATGTTGCGGCGCAGGGCGGTGACCGCCGGCTGGGCACGCTCGACGAAGGTCACCACGGCCGCCCCACGCGAGAGGGCCTCGAGCCCCAGTCCCCCGGACCCGGCGTACAGGTCGAGGACCCGCGCACCCGGGAGCAGCGGCTGCAGGGACGAGAACAGCGCCTCCTTGACCCGGTCCGTGGTCGGACGGACGTCGAACCCCTTGGGAGCGACGAGGCGACGGCCCTTGGCTGCTCCGGCGACGATCCGCATCAGCGGTCGGAGCGCGGCGGCACGTCGGGTTGCACGCGGTCGACGACGAAGGCCAACGTGCGTGCCTCGTCGCGCCAGGCGTCGTAGCGGCCCGAGCGGCCGGCATGACCCGCCCCGAGTTCGGTGCGCAGCAGGATCGGCCCGCCACCCGTCGCGGTCTCGCGCAGCCGCGCGACCCACTTGGCCGGTTCCCAGTACTGCACGCGCGGGTCGTTGAGACCGGCGGTGACGAACAGTGCCGGGTAGTCCGCCGACTGGACGTTGTCGTAGGGCGAGTACGCGCGCATCACGGCGTAGAAGTCGGGTTCCTCGGGGTTGCCCCACTCGTCGTACTCGATCACGGTGAGCGGGATGGACGGGTCCGACATCGTGTTGACCACGTCGACGAACGGGACCTCGGCGACGGCGGCGGCGGCCATGCCGGGCCGCAGGTTGAGCGCGGCACCGACCAGCAGACCCCCCGCCGACCCGCCCCGGATCGCGAGACGGTCGCGGGCCGTGATGGTCTGTTCGACGAGGTGGTCGGCGCAGACGACGAAGTCCCCGAAGGTGTTGGGCTTGGCCAGGAACTTGCCGTCCTCGTACCAGCGACGCCCCATCTCGCCGCCGCCGCGCACGTGCCCGATGGCGAACACGAATCCGCGGTCGAGCAGCGACAGCCGCAGCGGGGAGAACGACGGGTCGACCGACATCTCGTAGGAGCCGTAGCCGTACAGCAGGCAGGGCGCGCTGCCGTCCAGCGGGGTGTCGGCGCGACGGACCAGGCTGATCGGCACCCTGGTGCCGTCGGGCGCCGTGGCCCACTCGCGCCACGAGACGTAGTTCTCGCGGTCGTAACCGCCACGCACCGGCTGCTGTTTCAGCACGGTGCGCTCACCGGTGTCGAGGTCGACGTCGATCACCTGCGTCGGGGTGGTCAGCGAGGTGTAGACCAACCGCAGCACCCGGCTGTCGAACTGCGGGTTGGGTCCCGTACCGGCCGTGTAGACCTCCTCGTCCATCCCGAGGACGTCACCTTCACCGGTCGTGGGATCCACGACGCGCACCTGCGTGCGCGCCTCGGTGCGCTCGTGCAGGACCAGGTGGTCGGCGAAGGCGTCCGCACCTTCGAGTCGGATGCCGGGGCGGTGCGCGACGAGGTCGCGCCAGTTGTCGCGGCGCGGGTCGGTCACGGGTGCGGTGACGAGCTTGAAGTCCTCGGCGCCCTCGGCGTTGGTGACGATGAGCAGGTCGTCGCCGCGGTGGTCGACGTCGTACTCCACGCCGTACTCGCGTTCGGCGACGAGGCGGGGTCGTGACGTCGGATCGTCCGCGTCGAGCAGGTACCACTCGCTGGTGACCTTGGACCCGACCGAGATCGCCAGGTAGCGGTCCGATCGGAAGCGGCCGACGCCGCACCAGAAACGTTCGTCGTCCTCGTGGTGGACGAGTTCGTCCTCGGCGGGGTCGGTCCCGAGCCGGTGTCGCATGATCTTGTAGGGGCGCCAGGCGTCGTCGGGAACGGTGTAGAGGAACGTCGCCGAGTCACCGAACCAGGCCAGCGAATAGGCCGCGCCCTCGATCGTGTCGGGCAGCAGCTCGCCGGTCGCGAGGTCGCGCACGCGGATCGTGAATCGCTCGGAGCCGTCGGTGTCGACCAGTTCGGCGGCCAGCCGGTGGTCGGGGCTGATCGCGTACCCGCCGAGACGGAAGAAGTCGTGCTCTCCCGCCTCGATGTTCTCGTCCAGGAGCACCACCTCGTCGGCGGGCGGGGTGATCGGGTCGACCGGGCGGCGCAATTCGTCCGGCAGGGCGCGGAGGTCGGTCACGACGGATCCCCCTCCGGAGCCCACCGAACCGGGTGCAGGCGCGGGGCGCCTGCAGTGGATCGGGTACTGCTGACCTTCGAGGGTGCGCCGGTAGTACAACCAGCCGCCGTCGAGGGTCGGAACGGACGAGTCCGTCTCCTGCACGCGACGCTTCATCTCGTCGAAGATCGTGTCGACCAGCGGCTGCAGCGGCGCGAGGTGGGCGTCGGTCCAGGCGTTCTCGGCCTCGAGGTGGGCACGCACCGCCGGGTCGTCGCGGTCGCGGAGCCAGTACCACGGGTCCTCGACGGTCTCGCCGTGACGGTGGTGCTGGTGAGGGCGCCGTTCGGCGATGGGCGGGGTGGAAGACTCGGTCACGTCGGTGACGACCTCACGGCAGGCGGCTGGAACACCCGAGCGTAATCAACAACCCCGGCGCAACCCGGCGCGGGCGGGCGCGTGCGGAAGGACGCTGAAGAACAAGCGAGCGGCCCACGCCCGAAGTTCGGACGTGGGCCGTTGCTGACCGTTCTGCTTCTGACCGGCCCCGTGGCAGTGGTGCCACCGGCAGTCGGAAGCAACGGCAGAGTCATCGGTAGCCGAGCTTGCGGGTGCAGGCCGGCCAGGCGCCCCAGCCCTGGATGGCGAGCAGCCGCTCGGCGCGGTAGATCTGCTCCGTGCGGGTGTGGTGGTGCGGGTAGCCGCTGCCGCCCACGCCACGCCAGGACTGCAGGCTGAACTGCAGTCCGCCGTAGTAGCCGTTGCCGGTGTTGATCGACCAGTTGCCACCGGACTCGCACTGCGCGAGGCGGTCCCAGATGGCGTCGCGCTCGTTCTGCGCGGCCTGGATGCGGGCCTCTTCCTCCGCCTTGGCGGCAGCGGCGCGCTCGGCGGCGAGACGTTCCTGGCGCTGACGCTCGAGTTCCTGGCGCTCGGCGAGTGGTGCGATCTCGACGCGGTCGACGAGGTCGAGCGAGCGGGCGACGAAGTAGGCGGCCTGCCAGCGCAGCACGTC
>JAGXST010000305.1 GCA_018335555.1 Actinomycetota bacterium
GGTGGCGACGCCGCTGAGGGCCCAGCCGGCGGCGACGCGGACGAGGATGCCGTGTGGCTGGTTCAGGTCGCGGTCGACCGCGCGGGCAACCCCCCAGCCGAGTCCGGCGATGATCGCACCGGCGACGGGCGACATCCCCAGGATGGCCGCAGCGCCGACGACGGCGAGCGCAGCCGGGACCGGGTCCCCGTGACGATGGCGGATCGGGTGCAGTTCGGCGATGGCCGCCGCCGAGGCGAACAGCACCACGGTCAGCAGCCGGGTCCGTGGCTCCGGCCCGGGGACCAGCCACCACAGGGAGCCGAGGACGAGGGTCAGGAAGGCGGCCAGGACCTGCAGGGCACGCCGGTCACGGCCGGTCACGTCATGCCCCCACCCGCCAGGCGCTCCTCGGCGGTGCCCAGCGGGATCTCCTGGCCGTGAAGGTGTTCGGCGCTGGCGAACTCGGTGGTCGGCTGCCAGTCGATGCGGTCGACGACCCGTGCCAGGGCCTCGACCATTCTCGGGTCGAACTGCGTGCCCGTGCACCGGCGCAGTTCGTCGACGGCGGCGGCGACGGACAGGGCCCGCCGGTACGAGCGCGTGGACGTCATGGCATCGAACGCGTCGACGGCCGTGACGATGCGCACGATGTCGGACAGCCCGGCCTCGTCGATGCCGTGCGGGTAGCCCCCTCCGTCGAGTCGCTCGTGGTGGAAGCGCACGATGTCGATGGCCGGTTCGAGGAAGTCGATGTCGCGCAGGATCTCGGCACCGATGCTCGGGTGCTGCTTCATCTGGCCGAACTCGTCGTCGTCGAGTGGCCCCGGCTTGTTGATGATGCACAGCGGGACGCCGACCTTGCCCACGTCGTGGAGCAGGGCGGCGTAGCGCGTCAGGCGCCGCTGGTCGTAGGGCACACCGAGTTCCTCGGCGACGTGCACCGACAGTTCGGCGACGCGCTCGGAGTGACCGCGGGTGTAGAGGTCCTTGACCTCGATCGTCTTGACGAACCCGCGCACGAGCCGGTCGTAGGACTCGTCGAGCCGCTGCACGGCGAGCAGGCCGTGCCGCGCGATCAACGTCGGCACGGCCATGAACAGCAGCGCCCACGGGGTCGCCGTGCGCAGGATGACGACGGCCAGCAGCGCGATTCCCACGTAGGGGACCTGCATGAGCAGCGAGGCTCCGATCGAGCGCAGTGCGCCCCAGAACCGCTCGCTGCTCGACAGCGCCACGACGCCGGCGACGAGGAGGTGATTGGCCAGGCTGTAGACCACCGAAGCGGCGACGACGGCCAGCAGGAACCACGGGCTGACGAACTGGGCGTCGGTCACGCGGACGAGTTGTTCGAAGACGACCGCGCTCACCAGGGCGGCCAGGGCGTACTGCCCGAAGTTGAACGCCATACGCAGCGCGAAACGGTCACGAATCCGGGGAACGAACGCGGGTAGGGCCCCACACGAGGCGACGACCGCGAGTGCCGGGCCACCGACCATGATGATCACGAGCATGACCACGTTGCTCAGCGTGGCCTCGACGTTCTCCCGGACACGGGCAGCCCAGATCTCGGCGAGCCACACGGCCGCGCCCGCGACGAGCACGGCACCGACGGACACGCGAGGCAGCGCCCACGCGAGGGCCGCCAGAGCGGGCAGAGCCGTTCCAGCCACGTAGGCAACGAGCCGTGGCTGCGCCGTCACGGACCGGTGGCCTTTCGTCGATTCGAGCAAGCGGTGGACGGGGGAGGTCGAGGCTCAGGTCCAGCGAACGCTGGCACCAGCCGACAGCGCGAGGGCTGCCAGGCTGGAGATGGCGAGGAAGATCCTCTTCGACATCTGTACACCTCCATCGAGTTCGTCCCGATCAGTCGCCGCCGCTAGTTGGCGTCTGCTGGGTTCCGCTTCGCTCGATGATGGTCTTCCCAGGAGGAAGTCGTAGCCGGTGTCGTCGTGGTACTGGTGTTCGGGGTACTGGTGTGTCGGGCACGAGCCATTTGGGGGCTCGCATCGTGCGTGTGTTCGACTGAACGCCGACCGCGGGCCTCCCCCGTGCACCGCTCGCTCTGTAGTTGTCAGCCGGTATTCACCGTCGGCCGGCCGCAGCCGGATCCAAGGGTTCCGAAGGATACGACCATATGGACGGTGTCCAGCACATTAGGATGAGTCACTTTCGTTGTCCATAGTGCCTTTCAGCCCCTCTTGGCGACGTCCGCGACGCGATCGACCGTGAAGACCCGGTGAAAATGGGCCAGGCCAGACGGTCGGGAGGGCCCCGACCGTTACGCTCCCCCGGGTCGAGCAAGGAGTCGTCGTGGAGAACTCCGCGGCCCGAAACGGTGGGGAACTGATGGCCGAGGTGGACCTGCAGACGCGAACCGGCAGTCTCGATCTGCACCTGGCATCGACGCGCGAGACGGTCGAGAACGCCATGGCGACGATCCCGGGGATCATCGGCGCGCGGCTGGTACCGGGCTACGAACGGCCGATCGACGAGCTGCATGTGCTCGCCAGTCTCGACAAGCAGCCCAAACAGGCCGTCCGCGACGTCCAGACCCTGTTGCTGGCCCGCTACGGGATCACCATCGACCACCGCGTCGTCAGCGTGGTGCAACTCGACGAACTGCCGCGAGCCGTCGGCAACCACGTCGACCGCCTGGTGCTCGAGCGCGTCTCTACCTCGGTCAGCACCGATGGGCTGAGCGTCGAGGTCTTCCTGCGCCTCGGGGAGCGGGAGCTCACCGGCGCGGGTGAGGGGGCCCCCTCGGGTTCCGGACGCCACCGGGCGCCCGCCGAGGCGACGCTCGACGCCGTCGCGAGCCTGCTCGGCGACCGGGTGAGCCTGGTGCTGCAGGGCGTCGACATCGTCGAGACGCTCGGACATCGGCTGGCCATCACGCTGATCCACATGCGGGCGGGCCGCTACGAGGCGACACTGACCGGGTGCGCCATCGTGCGCGAGGTCGACGTCGACGCGATCGTGCGCAGCGTCCTCGATGCGCTCAACCGCACGATCGACGACACCGAGCGTTCGTGACCCGGCGTACCGGTCAGCCCTCCTGCAGCACGCCGAGTTCGCGCAACTGCTCGAGCAGTTCGTCCGGGCCGAGGTCCTGGATGACGGCCAGTGCACGCAGGTCGTCACCACGCACCGAGAGCACGCGCCGGTTGAAGTCGCCCCGTTGCACCTGGATCGATTCGCAGTAGCGCCGCAATGCCCGCCACTGGCCCCCGAGCGCGTCGAGCCGTTCGAGGTCGATGACGATGCCCGTCGCGTCGTCGGCGTGTCGCAGGGGCGCCTCGCCGGGCAGGACCGCACCGGGCGCGACGCCGTAGAACTCGGCCAGTTCGAGCAGGCGCGTCGCCGTGATGTTGCGGTCGCCCCGCTCGTAGGAGCCGACGACCGCCGCCTTCCACCGCCCGTCGGAGCGTCGCTCGACATCCTGGAGCGAGAGCCCGCGATCGATGCGCACCTGCCGAAGGCGCTCACCGACCTCGCGCGTGTAGGTCACCGTGCCCGTCCCTCCCGTTCCGAGGGCCGAACCGTAGCGGCCGAGCGTGACATGACCGCTCATCGCCCCGGCCGCCCGGCGGCCCACGCCAGCGTGGCGGCCAGGCCCTCCTCGATCGAGGTCCACGGCTTCCAGCCGAGTTCGCGGGCCGCACGCCGGGGATCGGCCGCGCTGCGACGGATCTCGCCCTCGCGTGCCGGTGCGAACACGGGTTCGTGGGGGTAGCCCGTCGCGGCAGCCAACGCCCGGAACAGTTGCAGCACGCTGGTCTCGTGCGCCGTACCGATCACCAGGCGCATCCCCGGCGCACGGTCGGCGGCCAGCACCATGGCATGCACCACGTCGTCGACGAAGACGAAGTCCCGGGTCTGCTCGCCGTCGCCGTGGATCGTGCACGGCTGCCCGGCCAGCATCCGGCCGGTGAAGGTCGCGACCACGCCACCCTCCCCGGCGGTCGTCTGGTGTGGCCCGTACACGTTGGCGATCGTGAGCGCGGTCCAGTCGAGTCCGTACAGGCTCGCATAGGTACGCAGGTACTCGATGGCAACCCGTTTCGACGCCCCGTAGGGCGACAGCGCCGGCCCGTCGAAGGTCTCGTCGACCGGCAGGTCGTCGGGCGACGGCTCGCCGTAACAGCCGACCGACGAGGCGTAGACGATCTTGCGGGTGTCGGCGCGACGTGCCGCCTCGAGGACGGCGAGCGTGCCCAGCACGTTGACCGACGCATCGTGGTGCGGGTCCTCCACGCTGCGACGCACGTCGATCTGGGCTGCGAGGTGGAACACGACCTCGGGGCGCAGGCGTTCGAACAACGGCCCGAGACCCCCCTGGCGAATGTCGAGTCGGTCGAACTCGAAGCGACCTGCGTGCCGGTCCCGCGCGGGTGCGAGGTTGGCCAGCGATCCGGAGGAGAGGTCGTCGACGCCGATCACCCGGCGGCCGTCCTCGAGCAGACGGGTGACGAGGTTGGAGCCGATGAAGCCGGCGGCGCCGGTGACCAGGACCGGACGATCGGACACGGCTGACCTCGACGAGCACACCGGCGGACGTGGAGTCGCAGCCTAGCGGCGGGTCGGTCAGTTCCCGGTCTGCAGGCCCGAGAGGTGCTCGCGGATGCGGGTGAGCAGCGCCGTCGGTGCCGACTCGACGCAGTCGCGCCGCACGATGGCCCGCAACTGCTCCTCGAACGACGCCCGGTCGGTGCACGGGTAGCAGGCGGTGAGGTGTTCCTTGACCTCCTCGAGGGAGGTGCCGGGCAACTCGCCGTCGAGGTAGCGCTCGAGTCGGTCCAGGGCTTCCTGGCACTCGGTTCCGCACTCGTCGGGGTTCGCGCCGCTCACGCGTCCACCTCTTCGTCGATCAGACCTCTGGCACGGGCATAGCCGGACAACGCCTTCTGCAGTTGTTTCCTTCCACGGTGCAGGCGCGACATCACGGTGCCGACCGGCGTGTCCATGATCTCGGCGATCTCCTTGTACGGAAACCCCTCGACGTCGGCGAGGTAGACCGCCTCACGGAAGGTGTCGGGCAGGTCGGCCAGCGCCTGCTTCACCTCGTCGGCGGTCAGCGACTCGAGGACCTCGCGCTCGGCGGAGCGGCCGCCCGAGCGGGCGATCTCGTCGTAGAAGGAGTAGTCGTCGAGCGTCTCCTGCAGGTCCTCCTGGGGACGACGCTGCGCCTTGCGGTACATCGAGATGTAGGTCGTGTGCAGCACCCGGTACAGCCACGCCTTGAGGTTGGTGCCGGGGCGGTACTGATGGAACGACCGGAAGGCCTTGGTGACCGTCTCCTGGACCAGGTCCTCGGCGTCGGCACCGTTTCGTGTGTAGCGCAGCGCCGCCGAGTACAGCCGGTCGAGGTGGGGGAGCACCTGGTCCTCGAACTGCTGCTGTCGCTCGTGCTCGGACAGTTCCTGGCGCAGGATCGTGCCGTCGGCCTGACGGCCGTCGCCGATCTCGGGGGCGGGAACGTCACTCACGGGCGGTCCTGGCTCCTTGCCTGGCGGGTCGGTCAGCGTAACCCCACGCGGGCGGCCGGGATCACGACCGTCCCCGACCCGAGTCTTTCCACATACTTTCGTTCCTTTACATGTTCTTCAAATATGTTTCGATCTATCGTGTCACCCGGTGAGGCTGCGGGTGCCGTCGACGCCCCCACGGCACCCGCAGCCAGCACCGCCGAGCAGGAGCACGGGGATGCGCGACGAACTGCCCGACTGGATGGACCCACCGGCCGAGGACGCCGACCGTCCCCGTCGCCGACTGCACCGACTGGTGGCCCTCGCGGTCGTGCCGTGGGTGGTGGTCGCAGTGCTCGTGGGCTGGCGCGGCGACGGCGAGGCCGTCGACGCCACGCGCCGCCTCGGTGACGCGGCCGTTGCCGCCGAACCCCCAGAGGACCGACCGGAGCACCACCCGGAGGACGAACCGGACGACGAGCCGGTCGAGCAGCCATCCCCGGAGGCGAACGGCGACACGCTCGTCGCCGAGACCTGGCAGGGAGGTTGGCGCGAGTTCCCCGGCGACGGCGCCACGGTCGCCGTCGCCGCGGCCGTGGCACGGGCGTGGCTGACCGGGCTGGCGCCGGTCCTCGACGTCGCCGGGGTGACGCCCGACGACGCCACCGGCTACGCCGAGCACCTCACGGTCGAGGCCATCGAGCGCCCGGGACCCGGGGCGGCCGTGGTGACCTTCTCGGCCGTGGTCCTCGACGGCGGCGACCCGGCAACCGCGCGTCTGCGTCGCGTCGCGGTCCCCGTCGACGAGCGCGCGGTCGATCCCCGCCCGGCCGGCGCCCCGTGGGAGCTGAAGGGACTCGACCTCACGCCGACGGCACCCGACGTTGCCGACGAACTCGGCGACGAGCACTGGCCCGCCGCCGAGGCCGCACTGCGCGCCGGCGGGTTCGTGGACGCAGAACTGCACGGTCTGCAACGCACCACGGCCTGGCCGGTCCTGGCCGCGATCAGCACCCCCACGCCCGACGGCCCGCGTCACCAGGTGGTGTGGCTGCGCCGCCACCTCGACCGCTTCGTCGTCGCCGGCCTCCCCCTGACCCAGGCACTGCCGGCAGCGGAGGAGCAGCCATGAGCGCGACCGTGCGCCCCTCCCCCGCCCGACCACCCTCGAGCCGACCGCCCTCGACCCGACCGGCCCGCGGCCCCCGGACCAGCGGCACCGACGGACCCCGCCCGCAACGTCTGGCCGGCCTGTTGGTCGGCGTCTGGCTCGAGGTACGCGCGGGCCTACGTCCGTTGCGACAACTCGAGCCGCTGGTGACCCCGGTGGTCTACCGCCGCCTGAGGCAGCAGTTGCCCGGTGTCCGCGACCTCGCACCGCCGGCTCGTGTCAGTCGCGTACGCGTCTGCAGTCCGGCTCCGGGTGTCTGCGAAGCGGCCGTGACGGTCACGGCGAACGGGCGGACGACCGCGGTGGCCGTCCGGCTCGAACATCACCTCGGCCGCTGGCGGGCGGTCGAGTTGACCGCGCCGGAGTCCGGCCTGGCCGCACTGACCACCAGCACGCTGCCGCCGGGGTGGCGACCCCGCGACGCCTTCGACGAAGTGCTCGGCGACGCCGCGGGGATCCGCGAGGTCAGGCCTCGTCGAGTCCGTGGCACTTCTTGAACTTCTTGCCGCTGCCACACGGGCACGGGTCATTGCGACCGACCTTGTCCTCCGCCCGGTAGGTGTCGCCCGAGGCCACGCGTCGCACGGTGGACCCGTCGGCCTTCTGTTCGACCGAGCGGCCCGACGCATCGGTCTGCACCGACGACGTCGACGAGCCACCGGACACGGCGTAGCTGGCCGACCCGGCCGCGGCACCGGCCTTGTAGGTCAGACGGGCCTCGCGCTTGCCCTGGTCGCCCAGCGGGATGGCCTTCTCGATCCGCGTGGCCGCACCGTCCTTCGGGGCACCCTCGGCCGGTCGGTCGCCGCCGGCCGTGCCGGCGGCGCCGTTGCCCTCGGCGTCCGAGCCCTCGTCGGTCTTCACCGGCAGGCGGAAGAAGTAGGTCGTCGCCTCCTCCTTCACGCCCGACATCATGGCGACGAACGAGTCGTAGGCCTCGCGCTGGTACTCGGTGAGCGGGTCGCGCTGGCCGACGGCACGCAGGCCGATGCCGTCGCGCAGCGCATCCATCTCGTAGAGGTGCTCGCGCCACTTGCGGTCGACCACCGAGAGGATCACGCGCCGTTCGATCTCGCGCATCGCCTCGTCACCGCCGACCTCCTCCTCGCGGCGCTCGTAGGCATCGAAGGCGTCGTCGATGAGCAGGTCGACCAGCTTCTCGCGGTCGATCGTCTCGAGGTCGAGCGTCCCGAAGTCGAACGCCGTGTCGTAGACGAGCTGCAGGCGCTCGGCGAGGCCGTCGAGGTCCCACTCCTCGGGGTAGACCCCCGGCGGGCAGTGTTCGTCCACGACGCCCTCGACGGTGTCCTCGACGTAGCCCTGCGCGAGGTCGCGGACGGTGTCGTGCTCGCCCTCGAGCAGGTCCTGCCGGGCGCCGTAGACGACCTTGCGCTGCTCGTTCATGACGTCGTCGTACTTGAGCACGTTCTTGCGACGGTCGAAGTTCAGACTCTCGACCTGGCGCTGGGCGTTGGCGACCGCCTTGGTCACCAACTTGTGCTCGATCGGGACGTCCTCGGGGATCTTCAGGCGGGTCATGATCCGCTCGACGGCCGACGCGTTGAACAGCCGCATCAGGTCGTCCTCGAGGGACAGGAAGAAGCGGCTCGTGCCGGGGTCTCCCTGGCGGCCGGACCGACCGCGCAACTGGTTGTCGACGCGGCGCGACTCGTGGCGCTCGGTGCCGATGACGTAGAGGCCGCCGAGTTCCTTGACCTTCTCGCCCTCGGCCTTGAACTCCGGTTCGAGCCGTTCGATCGCCTCGAAGTAGGCGGCGTCGCGCTCCTCCTGCGGCGTGTCCTCGGGCAGCCGGGCCACCTCGTGGCGGGCCACCTCCTCGGCGTTGCCGCCGAGCACGATGTCGGTACCACGACCGGCCATGTTGGTCGACACGGTCACGGCGTTCAGCCGCCCGGCCTGGGCCACGATCTGGGCCTCCCGGGCGTGGTTCTTGGCGTTGAGGACCTCGTGCCTGATCCCCATCTTGGTGAGCAGGTTGGCGAGGTACTCGGACTTCTCGACCGAGGTCGTACCGATCAGCAGCGGTTGGCCGGCCTCGTGGCGCTCGGCGATCTCGTCGGCCACGGCCTGGAACTTGGCGGCCTCGGTCTTGTAGATCAGGTCGGCGCGGTCGTCGCGCTGGATGGGTCGGTTGGTCGGCACCTCGACCACACCGAGGGAGTAGATCTCGAGGAACTCGACCTCTTCGGTCTTGGCCGTGCCGGTCATGCCGGCGAGCTTGTCGTAGGTGCGGTAGTAGTTCTGCAGGGTGATGGTCGCCAGGGTCTGGTTCTCCTCTTTGACCTTCACCCCTTCCTTGGCCTCGATCGACTGGTGCAGGCCCTCGGAGTAGCGGCGGCCGTCGAGGACACGACCGGTGTTCTCGTCGACGATCTTGACCTCGCCGTCGACGACGATGTACTCGCGGTCGCGCTTGAAGAGTTCCTTGGCCTTCAGCGCGTTCTGCAGGTGGTGGATCAGCGGCGTGTTCACCGACTCGTACATGTTGTCGATGCCGAGCAGTTGCTCGACCTTGGCCACGCCCTCCTCGGTGATCGCGACCGTGCGCTTGGCCTCGTCGACGACGTAGTCGCCGGTCGCCTCGCCCGGTCGGTCGCCCTCCTCGCCCTTGGTCAGGTTGGGGGCCACGCGGCGCGCGAACACCTGGTAGAGGTCCGCGGACTGCTCGGCCGGCCCGGAGATGATCAGCGGCGTGCGGGCCTCGTCGACCAGGATCGAGTCGACCTCGTCGACCAGGGCGAAGAAGTGGCCACGCTGGACCTGCAGGCGCTTGTCCCAGGCCATGTTGTCGCGCAGGTAGTCGAAGCCGAACTCGTTGTTGGTGCCGTAGGTGATGTCGCAGGCGTAGGCCTGGCGCTTGTTGTCCTTGGTCTGACCCGAGTGGACCACGCCGACGGTGAGCCCGAGCCAGTTGTGGACCCGGCCCATCCACTCCGCGTCGCGCTTGGCGAGGTATTCGTTGACCGTGACGATGTGCACGCCGTTGCCGGCCAGCGCGTTGAGATAGACCGGCATGGTCGAGGTCAGGGTCTTGCCCTCACCGGTCTTCATCTCGGCGATGTTGCCGTTGTGCAGGGCGATGCCACCGAAGACCTGGACGTCGTAGGGACGTTGCTTGAGTACGCGCCAGGCGGCCTCGCGCACGACCGCGAACGCCTCGACCTGCAGGTCGTCGACGTCGGCCCCGTCGGCGAGGCGGGCGCGGAACTCGTCGGTCTTGCCCTGCAGTTGTTCGTCGGAGAGGGCTGCCATCGCGTCGGCGAGCGCGTTGACCTCGTCGACGATCTTCTGGGTCTGCTTGGCCTTGCGGCCTTCCCCCATGCGGAGAAGCTTGTCCATCACCATCGGGGCGGCTCTCTTCGTTCGCGAACATCGCGGCAGCAGGTCGGCTCGCCCGGGGCGCACGAATGCGGCAGGGCGATCGACGCACGATGGTACGCCACCGATCCGGGCCGCACGCGGGGCCTGTCAGCGGCCGCCGCAGGTACGAAACGCGCCCGGTCCGACTACTTGATCTCGAGCAGCTTCTCGCGGACGGCGTAGACGACCGCCTCCATGCGCGAGTGCAGGTGGAGCTTCTCGAGGATGTTGCGCACGTGGTTCTTGACCGTGTTCTCCGAGATGAACAGCGCCTTGGCGATCTCGCGGTTGTTCATGCCCTGGGCGACGTGCTGCAGGACCTCCATCTCGCGCGGGGTGAGCCGCGGCGCGGGGACCTGCTCCTTCTCCTCGTCCTTTTTGATCATGGCGGCGAACTCGTCGAGGAGCTTGCTGGCCATCGAGGGCGAGATCAGCGACTGGCCGCCGTGGACGCTGCGCACGGCGTTGCCGATCTCGTCGATCGAGATCTCCTTGAGCAGATAACCGTTGGCACCGGCCTTGATGGCCTCGTAGAGGTCATCCTCCTCGTCGCTGATGGTCAGCACGAGGATCTTGGTGCCCGGCTCCTCCTCCTTGATGCGACGTGCGGCCTCGATGCCGGACAGCACCGGCATGCGGACGTCCATCACGACGACGTCTGGCGCGTGCTCGCGCGCGAGTTCGACGGCAGCCTGCCCGTCGCCGGCCTCGCCGAGGACCTCGATGTCGTCCTCGTCCTCGAGGACCATGCGCAGGCCGCGGCGGAACAACTCATGGTCGTCCGCGATCAGAATGCGGATCCGGTCGTCGGCCACGGTGCCCTCGCTTGCTTCGCCGTACCCGTTCCCCGGCCGGGGAGCGTCACGCCTCCATCGTCCCACTCGGTCGCAGGTCAAGCGGATCGGCGCACGCAGACGAGTCTAGCCCCTTGGGCGCACACAAACCCCGAGTCGGTACCCCAGGATGGGGAGGCGCGCCAGATCGCCGTGACCACTCCGGACCGGGGCCGACAGGCGTGGGCGGGGGCCGTCGGCTCGCGCCGCGACCCCCGCCGAGAGATCAGGCGAAC
>JAGXST010000306.1 GCA_018335555.1 Actinomycetota bacterium
AACGAAAAGAGCCGGCGGGGAATCCGCCGGCTCGCCTCGAAGGGGGGTGGAGTTAACGCACCCCGGCCCGGGCGGGCACGGCGGAACGACCGGCGGCGCCGCCGATCACGAGCGTGCACGTGGTCATCATTGGGGCGCCTCCTTTCCTCGGGGTCGTTCCGCGTCTGTCATCGAACGGGCACAGCCCGTGCGACCGCGGCTGACAATAAACAGGTCACGAGGGCGCGACAAGCACCTGGTCGGATCTGGTCGGCAATCGTGCGTCCGCCGCGCTCGCGCGGCCGGCCGGCGGGCGTGGGCGCTCATGCCGGTCGAGATTCGAGTGCCGTCACGCGTCGTCGGGTGACTACGCTGCCGGGCGGTTTGCCTGACCGTCGTTCACGAGAGGTGAAGGTGGCAGCCCCACCGGTGCACGTGCGCAGATGCTCGCGTCGGCTGTTCGCCGCGGCGCTGGTCGCCGTGCTCGTGCCGATGGGGGCGGGGCAGGCGGTGGCACAGTCCCTCGACGAACTGCGCGAGCAGCGCGGTCAGGCGGCGCAACAGCGGGAGGCCCTCGAGCAACGGCTCGACGCGGCCGCCGTCGAACTCGACGCGCTCGAGGTTCGCAAGGCCGAACTCGAGGCCGAACGCGACCAGTTGCAGGTCGAGGCGGAAGGACTCGAGGCCGACCTCGACGCCGTCGGTGCGCTGATCGAGTTGCGGGTCCGTTCGACGTTCATGCACGGGTCCAACCTCGACCCGCTTGCGATCTTTCTCTCCAGCGCGGAGCCGACCGCGGCGCTGTCGCGGGCCCAGACCGTGCAGCGGCTGGTCGCGGGCGACCAGTCCCGTACGCAGACGTTGACCGCGACCCGCACGCGCCTCGTCGCCGTCCGTACGAGGCTCGCCGAGCGGACCCGCGAACTCGAACAGGCCGAGGCGCGCCAGGCAGAGGTGACCGCGCAGCTGATTGAGGACCTCGAGGCCGCCAGGGAGCTCGAGGCGAACCTCACCGCCAAGGAACGGGCAGAGCGTGAGCGGCTGGAGGCCGAACGCCGGGCCCGGGAGGAGGCGGCCCGCGAGGCAGCGGCCCGTGAGGCGGCGGCCCGTGAAGCGGCTCAACGGTCGCGCACGCCGGCAGCCGCGCCGAAGGCAACGTCGTCGGGTGGGGGCGGGGCCGCCGTGTCCTCGGGTGGGATGGCCTGCCCGCTGGACCACCCCCGCCGTTTCACCGACACGTGGGGCGCGCCGCGGTCGGGCGGACGCGGCCACCGCGGCACCGACATTCTCGGCCCGTACGGCATCCCCGTCCGAGCCATCACCAGCGGGACCTGGGCGATCCAGAGGTACGGCCCCAGCGCCGGCAACTGGGCGATCCTGCGCGGCGACGACGGCAACCAGTACTGGTACATGCACCTGCAGAGTCACACGGTCGGCAGCGGTGCCCGCGTCGCGGCCGGGCAGCAGGTCGGCACCAACGGCGACACGGGCAATGCCCGTGGCACCCCGCACATCCACTTCGAACTGCACCCCGGGGGTGGCGCGGCCGTGAACCCGTACCCCATGCTCAAGCGCGTGTGCGGCTGACCGACTCGGCCCTATCGGGCGGGGACCTATGCCTCTGAGCACACCGCACACCCACTCGGCACGATCGCGCCCGGGATGGCACGCTGTCAGACGTACGGCCATCCGACCACCGGCCGATTCGGAGAGAAGTCACCCATGAGTCAGAGCGCCACGCGCCAAACGGTCCAGCTGTCCAACGCCGTCGTCCGGTTCGCCGGTGACTCCGGCGACGGGATGCAGCTGACCGGGGACCGGTTCACGACGCAGTCGGCGCTCGCGGGCAACGACCTCGCGACGCTGCCGGACTTCCCGGCCGAGATCCGCGCTCCCGCCGGGACCGTCGCGGGCGTGAGCTCGTTCCAGTTGCACTTCTCCGACCAGGACATCCACACCCCGGGGGATCGCCCCGACGTGCTGGTGGCGATGAACCCGGCGGCGCTGCTCAAGCACCTTGAGGCGCTCAAGCCGGGCGGGACCCTGATCCTCAACGCCGACGCGTTCGAGAAGCGCAGCCTGACCAAGGCCGGCTACGAGACCAACCCGCTCGAGGACGGCTCGCTCACCGACTACCAGGTCCACGAGGTGCGCCTGACCGATCTCACCCTGCGTTCCATCGAGGACCAGATCGAGGCGGGCGAGCTGAACAAGAAGGAAGCCGAGCGCTGCAAGAACATGTTCGCGCTGGGCCTGGTGTCGTGGATGTTCCACCGGCCGCTCGGCGACACCGAGACGTGGCTCGAGACCAAGTTCGCCAAGACGCCGGAGCTCGCCCGGGCGAACATCTCGGCACTGCGGGCCGGGCGCAACTACGGCGAGACCACCGAGGCGTTCACCTACACCTACGAGGTCAAGCCGGCCAAGCTGACCCCTGGCCGCTACCGCAACATCACCGGCAACCAGGCCGTCGCCTACGGACTGGTCGCGGCCAGCGTGCGTGCGGGTCTGCCGCTGTTCTACGGCTCGTATCCGATCACGCCGGCCTCCGACATCCTCCATGAGCTGTCGCGGCAGAAGCACTTCGGGGTGTCGACCTTCCAGGCCGAGGACGAGATCGCCGCGATGGGGTCCGTCATCGGCGCCGCGTTCGGTGGTGCCCTGGCCGTCACGGCCTCCAGTGGCCCGGGCATCGCGCTCAAGGCCGAGGCCATGGGCCTGGCGCTGACCGCCGAGCTGCCGATGGTGATCGTCAACGTCCAGCGCGGCGGCCCCTCCACCGGCCTGCCGACCAAGTACGAGCAGTCCGACCTGCTGCAGGTGCTGTTCGGACGCAATGGCGAGTCGCCGCTGCCGGTCGTGGCGGCCAGCTCGCCTGCCGACTGCTTCGACGCGACCATCGAGGCCTGCCGGATCGCGCTGACCCACCGCACCCCGGTGGTGCTGCTCTCCGACGGCTACCTGGCCAACTCGGCCGAACCGTGGCGCCTGCCCGACGTCGACGACCTGCCGGATCTGCGGGTCGAGTTCACGACCGAACCCAACGGCGAGGACGGCCAGTTCCTGCCCTACCTGCGCGACCCGGTCACGTTGGCCCGGCCGTGGGCGGTGCCGGGTACGCCCGGACTGCAGCACCGCGTCGGCGGCCTCGAGAAGGAGGACGTGACCGGTCACATCAACTACGAGGCGGCCAACCACCAGCGCATGACGGAACTGCGCGCCGCCAAGGTCGAGAAGGTGGCGGATTCGTTGCCACCGACCTCGGTCGAGGACCCCGACGGCGACGCCGAGGTACTCGTCGTCGGCTGGGGGTCGACCGCCGGACCGTTGCAGGCCGCCTGCCACGAACTGCGCAAGCAGGGGCGGTCGGTCGCTCGGGTGCACCTGCGCCACATCGCGCCGATGCCCAACGACATCGACGACATCCTGCGCCGCTACCCGCGGGTGGTGTGCGCCGAGAACAACAGCGGACAACTCGCCATGCTGCTTCGGGCCCGCACGCTCGTGGACGTGCAGCGCTACAACCGGGTCTCGGGTCAGCCGTTCTCCACGACCGAACTGATCGAGGCGATCACCTCCCTCGGGTTCGGGGTGGGTGTCGCGGCCACGGCTGCGCAGGGCGCCAACGGAAAGGTCGCACGATGACGGGCACGAACAACGGTCTGACCCGTAAGGACTTCACCTCGGACCGCGAGGTCCGCTGGTGCCCCGGCTGCGGCGACTACGCGATCCTCGCGGCCGTCCAGGGCCTGCTGCCCGAGGTCGGGGCGCGGCCCGAGTCGACGGTGTTCGTGTCCGGGATCGGCTGCTCCTCGCGGTTCCCGTACTACATGGACACCTACGGGATGCACTCGATCCACGGACGTGCCCCCACGATCGCGACGGGCCTGGCGATCAGCCGTCCCGACCTCGACGTGTGGGTGGTCACCGGTGACGGCGACGCACTCTCGATCGGCGGGAACCACCTCATCCACGCACTGCGGCGCAACGTCAACATCACCATCCTGCTGTTCAACAACGAGATCTACGGCCTGACCAAGGGCCAGTACTCGCCGACCTCGCCCCTCGGGATCATCAAGAAGTCCACGCCGATGGGGTCGATCGACCGGCCGGTCAACCCGGTGGCGCTCGCGCTCGGCGCCGAGGCGACGTTCGTCGCGCGCAGCATCGACACCGACCGCCAGCACCTCACCGAGGTGTTGACCGCGGCCTACAACCACCGGGGGGCGTCGTTCGTCGAGATCTACCAGAACTGCAACGTGTTCAACGACGGTGCGTTCGCGGCGCTCAAGGACAAGGACACCAAGGTCCACAACCAGATCCGCTTGCGGGCCGGGCAACCGATCACGTTCGGTCCGGACGACGAGTTCGCGGTGGTTGCCCGGGGTGACGGGTCGATGAAGATCATGCCCACCGCCGAAGCGGGGGACCGCATCGTCATCCACGACCCGCACAAGCAGGAGCCGACGACCGCGTTCGCGCTGTCGAGGCTGGCCCACAACCCGACGGGTCCGACCCCAATCGGGGTGTTCCGCGACGTCAAGGCGCCGGTCTACGACGACCTGCTGCGCGAGCAGCTCGATCACGCCCGTGAACGCCAGGGCGAGGGCGACCTGCGCACCCTGCTCGAGGGCGGCAACGTCTGGGACGTCGTCGGATAGACGCGGGATCGGGGCCTGCGTGTCGCCGGAGGCCGGTGATCGACACCGTCGCGACGGCGACGACGAGGCCGGCGGTCGTCAGCAGCGCGGTACCGACGCTGGTCAGGTCGGCTATCGCGCCGTTGACGGCCGCGGCGATCGGCCGTGAGCCGAGGAAGGCCATCGACCAGATCGCCATGATCCGTCCGCGCAGTTCCTCGGGGACCCGGTCGTAGAGCTGGGTGGTCAGGCCGGTCAGCGCGAACGCGAAGCCGGTGCCGGCCAGCACCATGCCGGCGACGGCGACCCAGGCGCGCGGGGCGAGCGCGGCGAGCGCCATCCCGGCGGCGACGGCCGCGAGTCCCAGCCCGGCGAGGCCGGTGAGTCCGAGGCGGCGGCGCAGCATCGCGAGGAGGGGGAACACCATGGCGGCACCCACGCCGAAGCCGGAGGCGAGCGTGCCGACGAGCGCCTCGTCGTGGCCGAGGGCGTCGGCGAGCGCGGGCGTCAGCGTGACGACGGGGTCGGCGCCGAACCCGAGGGCCAGCACGGCGAGCAGCAGGAACGCCACCGCCGGGTCGGTGCGTAGCTGCCGGAACCCGGTCCGTACCGAGCCTTCCCGACGCGACAGCGCTCGCCGCTGCCGGTGAAGTGGCAGGGCGAGCAGTACCAGGGCGTAGATCAGGTTGGTCGCGAACGTGAACCCGAAGGCCACGGTGGGGCCGGCGGTGACCAGCAGGAACGCGCCGAGCATGGGGCCTGCCGACCGGGCGATCGTGGGTGGCAGGTGGTTGAGCGCGACGGCGGTGGCGAGCTCGGAACGGCGCACGAGCGTCGGCAGCAACGAGTGCATCGCCGGCCCACCGATCACGAATCCGATCCCGGTGACGGCCGCCGATGTGATGATCGGCCAGGCACCGGGCAGGCCGTCGACGCCGAGCACGGCGAGGGCCAGGGTCAGCCCGCCGGACCCCGCAGCCGTGATCATGCGGCCGAGGACCAACTGCCGGCGGGGGTCGCCGCGGTCGGCCATCGCACCGCTGAGCGGGGCGAACAGCAGTTGCGGCAGGAACTGGGCCACCGACACGGCTCCCACCAGCAGTGCCGAGCGGGTCAACTGGTAGGTCAGGATCGCCGCGGCCACGTTGTGGACCCAGATCCCCGCCGACGACAACAGCTTGCCGACCCAGAACGGCCCGAACACCGGGTCGCGCAGCAAGGCCAGCGACCCGCGCGGCGGG
>JAGXST010000307.1 GCA_018335555.1 Actinomycetota bacterium
GCCCCACTGACCCACGCGCAGCCGGTCTATGGCCGGGCCACCTTCGGCACGATCGGGTTGCCGGTCACCGACACGGTCGCGGTGGTCGTGGACCCCGACGACCTCGGACGGATCCTGCCGCCCGACACGCCCGGCATGCTGCTGGTCCACGGCCCACAGGTCGCGCAGGGCTACCTCGACCGGCCGGAACTGACCCGCACGACCTTCGTCGACGGGTGGTTGGTGACCGGCGACCTGGCCACGGTCGACGAGGACGGGGTTTTCACCCATGTCGGACGGATCGACGAGGTCGTGAAGCGCGAGGGCCGGTTCGTGTCACCTCGTCACGTCGAAGCGGCGTTGGCCCGCCACCCGGCGGTTCTGCGGGCCGGCGTGGTCGCATCGGGCGAACTGCTCCTCGCCGCCATCGTGACACGTCGGCGAAACCGGCCGGGCAATGACACCATGGTGGAACACTGCCGCACGCTGCTCGAGCCGGCGGCCGTCCCGGACCGGGTCATCGTGGTCGATCACCTGCCCGAGACCGGCGCCGGGGACCTGGACCGCGACGAACTGCGCCGACAACTGGCGGGGAGGTGAGCATGAGCGACCGAGGCCGGCCGCGCCTGCTGCTCGTGGACAACTACGACTCGTTCACCTACAACCTCGCCCAGGAACTGGGTGAGCTCGGTGCCGACGTCGAGGTGGTCCGAAACGACGCGTTCACCCTCGACGACCTCGAGGCCGACCTACCCGACGGCATCGTGATCTCGCCCGGTCCCGGCGACCCGTCGGATGCCGGGTTGTCCAACGACGTGATCAGGCTGGCGGCGGGGCGGCGGCCGATCCTGGGTGTGTGCCTCGGGCACCAGTGCATCGGCGAGGTCTACGGTGGGCGCATCGTGCGGGCGCCGGTACTCGTGCACGGCAAGACCAGCCCGATCTACCACCGGCGCGAGGGCGTGCTCGCCGACCTGGCGGTGCCCTTCGACGCGACGCGCTACCACTCGCTGGTGGTCGACCGCGACAGCCTGCCCCCGATACTCAAGGTCACCGCCGAGACCTCGGACGGGCTGATCATGGCGCTGCGCCACCGGGAACTCGACGTCGAGGGCGTCCAGTTCCATCCCGAGTCGGTCCTGACCAGCGCCGGCATGCAACTGCTCGGCACCTTCGTCCGCCGCTGCATCGAAGCAAGGCCCGCGTCCGAAGAGGCGGCAGCCGGCGCGGTCTGAGCCCGGGGGGCAACGAGCGAGCGAAGCGAGCGAGACAGGGGACCCGGGCGGAATCGGGGGACCCGGGCTCAATCCCGTAGCGCTGCGATGGCGTCGTCGATGGTCTCGACACCGATGACGGTCAGCCCCGGCGGCGCGGTCGTCATCGCCTCGTCGAGTTGCGCGGCCGGGACCAGCACCACGTCGGCGCCGTAGTCGGCGGCCGCGATCATCTTCTCGGGCACGCCACCGACCGGACCGACGCGTCCGTCGGCGTCGACGGTGCCCGTCCCGACGACGACACGGCC
The DNA here is from genome assembly GCA_018335555.1 of Actinomycetota bacterium. Lineage (GTDB taxonomy): Bacteria > Actinomycetota > Nitriliruptoria > Nitriliruptorales > Nitriliruptoraceae > Egicoccus. The sequence goes on from JAGXST010000307.1 coordinate 1,502, forward strand.
GGCCAGCAGGTCCTCGTCGGCCAGCAGGTCGTACACGGTCAGTGCCGTCATCATCCCGGCGCTCGGTCCGCCGATCCGGGTGCCTTCGGCCAACGTCACCTCGAACGGCAACTCGATGTCGTAGACGGCGGTTTCGATGCCGATGCCGATGCCCGGGTGGTCGACGCCCGGGAGTTCACCGAGGGTCACCGAGACGGCGATCAACTCGCCGTTTCGGCGGAGCAGCAGGGGCAACTGCTCACCGATGCGGCCGGCCCGCGTGCGCGCCTGGATCTCCTCGGCGGCAACCACCGGTTCGCCGTTCACCTCCACGATCACATCGCCCGGCTCGAGCACGCCCTGGGCCGGGCTGTCGTCGAGCACGGTGACCACGACCGGTTCGCTGAGGATGCGGGTCTCGATCCCGGCCGCCTCGGCGCCGATGACCGCGGCGATGTCGAACTGCCGGCCGAAGATCTCCCGCTCGCGGGCGAAGTACTCGTCGCGGTCGACGTCGGGGGGGAACACGGTCTGCAGGTCGAGCAGGCGCCGCTTGTCGGACAGGACGGCGCGAAGGGCCGGCAGCGTCGGCTGCTGGCGCAACAGCACCGTCAGCAGTGCGGTGTGACCGTGCAGCTCGGTGGTCTCGACCCCGGCGATCTCGATCAGGGGCGCGATCTCGTTGGGGGAGCCAGGGAGATATTCGACATAGGGCAGCGGCACCAGTACGGCGGCCCAGAACACGATGGCGGCCGTGGCGAGGTAGAACACCGACCGCCACGAAGGGCGACGCTCATGCCGCCCACCGGTCGACGCGGGCGTGGACTCGTCGGTGGGCGGGATGGTCCCGGGCCGGTCCTGCCGATCGTTCACGTGGACGGCTCCGCGGTCCGGGTCGCCTGCAGTGGCGTGCCCGACCGGCGCAGTCGGGTCAGCGCCCGGGCGATCTGGCGCTCGGTGACCACCGCCACCTCGCGGCCGCCTTCGCACAGGCGTACGGCGTGGACCTTGCCGGCGAAGGCATCGATCAGCGCACGGACGTCGGCGTCGAGGTCGACCCGTGGCAGGTGGTCGACGTCGCGGACCAGGTCGCGCACGTGGCGGTCGGCGCGGTCGGCCTGCGGCTGCCCCTGCAGGTCACGCACGGGCAACACGCCGACGAACTCGTCGCCGTCGATGACCGGGAGCAGGTGGTGATCGGCCGTGTCACCCGACACGCGCACGGTCGCCAGTGGTTGGTCGAGCGCAACGGAGTCGGGCAGGACGCCGACGAGGTCGCGCGCACGGCGGCCGTCGAGGAGGCGGTCGAGGTCACTCTGGCGGACCTCGGCCTGGGCGGCGTTCCACAGGAACACCCCGAGCACGACCCAGATCACCGCACCGAGGAGTCCGTCGAACCCGGCCACCTGGATGCCGCGCAGGCCGACGAGTACCACCGCGACCGCGAGGACCTGTCCGGCCCGGGCAGCGATGCGAAGGGCGCGGTCACGGTCCTTGAGCAGCCACCACAGCCCGGCACGCAGCACACGTCCGCCGTCGAGCGGGGCACCTGGAACCAGGTTGAAGACGGCCAAGAGCACGTTCACCCAGGCCAGCAGGCCGGCCACCTCGGCCACCGGACCGGCCAGGCCCGCCGGGAACACCACGGCGGCGAAGGTGGCGATCAGGCCGAACAGCGCGCCGCAGACCAGGCTGATCCAGGGCCCGACGGCGGCGACGACGAACTCGTCGCGCGGTGACGCCGAATGGGTGTGCATCTCGGTGACGCCGCCGAACAGGAACAGCGTGATGCGCTCGACGTCGAGACCGCGGTGTCGGGCCTCCAGGGCATGACCGAGTTCGTGGGCCAGGATCGAGCCGAAGAACAGCAGGCCGCCGACCACGGCCATGGCGAGTGAGATGGCGAGGTCGTTGTCCCCGCGGAACCGGGCGGCGAAGAACCAGGCGACGAGCGCAGCGAACGGCAGCAGCGACAGGTCGAGACGGACCTCGATGCCACGGATGCCGGTGAGCCGGACGGCGCGGGTGAACATGCGGGGACGGTACCCGCACCGACCACGCCCCTTCCGACGGCCCGCCGCCCGGCCAGGGCCCCCCGCCGTCCGTCGGTGGCTGCCGACCGCGCAGGCGCCCGCGCCGGGGACTACGGTCGGTCACATGAAACTCGCTGACTCGCTCATCAATGAACTGATCGACTTCACCGACGAGCAGGGTGTGCTCTCGTTCTACGTGGGGCACACGCCGGCTCAGGCAGCCGATCCCCAGCCGACCCAGCCGATCGAGATCCGCAATCAGATCAAGGCCCTCAAGGCCCGGCTGG
>JAGXST010000308.1 GCA_018335555.1 Actinomycetota bacterium
AAGATCGAGACCTCGACCTTGCCGACCCAGTCGTCGGTGGCGAGCTCGACCTGGTCCGACAGCAGCAGGCTGGCGCCGAGCAGGGTCAGCGACACGGTGACCGACAGGATGACCGCGACGGTCATCATCAGGTTGCGACGCAGGCCGACGAGGGCCTCGTGCAGGATGTAGCGCCAACGCGCGGACATGCGCTGTCCTTGTTCGTGCTTCGAGGAGGTCGGCCCGGGCGGCTAGCCGGCGTAGCCGTAGACGCCGCGCGACTGGTCACGCACGACCACACCGTTTTCGAGTTCGATGACGCGGCGGCGCATCGAGTCGACGATGTGTTGGTCGTGGGTCGCCATCACGACGGTCGCGCCGGTGCGGTTGATACGGTCGAGCAGCTTCATGATCCCGACCGACGTCGAGGGATCGAGGTTGCCGGTCGGTTCGTCGCACAGCAGGATCCGTGGGCTGTTGACGAAGGCGCGCGCGACCGAGACGCGCTGCTGCTGGCCGCCCGAGAGCTCGTGCGGCTGGGCGTTCGCCTTGCTGTCGAGGCCGACGAGTTCGAGCACCTCGGGGACCCGGCGGTCGATCTCGCGCCGCTGCTTGCCGATGACCTCCATCGCGAACGCGATGTTTTCGTAGACGGTCTTGTTCGTCAGCAGCTTGAAGTCCTGGAACACGTAACCGATCTCGCGCCGCAGCATCGGCACCTTCCACGGACGCAGGCTGCCGAGGTTCTTGCCGGCGACCCAGATCTCGCCCGCGTCGGGACGCTGCTCGTGGGTCAGCAGCTTCATGAAGGTGGACTTGCCCGAGCCGGACGGGCCGACCACGAACACGAACTCGCCCTTGGCGACCTCGATCGAGACGTCGTTGAGCGCGATGACCTCGTCGTCACCGCCGCGCTTGTAGGTCTTGGTCACGTTTCGGAGCGTGATCACGAGGGATCCTCCGAGCCTTCAGGGGGCGAGCCCGCGAGAGGGTGGCGACGCGGCGGGCCGGACGATCGGGCAGCGTACCGAAGTCAGCCCTGCACCCCGCGTACGCGGCTCATTCCTGCGCCCCGCGTACACGCCGCCTGAGCTCGGCCTCGATCAGTTCGTCGAGGTCGCCGTCGAGCACGGCCGAGACGTTGCCGGTCTCGAACTCGCTACGCAGGTCCTTGACCATCTGGTAGGGATGCAACACGTAGCTGCGGATCTGCGACCCGAACCCGACGTTCTGGACGGCGCCGCGCAACTCGTCCAGTTCCTCGGCCCGCTTCTGACGCTCGAGGTCGGCCAGCTTGGCCTTGAGCACGCGCAATGCGGCTGCCCGGTTCTGGTGCTGCGACTTCTCGTTCTGACAGCTCGCGACCAGGCCGGTCGGCAGGTGGGTGATCCGCACCGCGGAGTCGGTGGTGTTGACCGACTGCCCACCCGGCCCCGACGAGCGGTAGACGTCGACGCGGAGGTCCTCGTCCGGAACGTCGACCTCCTCGTCGAGTTCGGGCAGCACCGGCACGACGTCCACCAGCGCGAACGAGGTCTGGCGACGCGCCTGCGAGTCGAACGGACTGATACGGACCAGTCGGTGCACGCCGTGCTCGGCGTTGAGCCAGCCGTACGCCTCGGGGCCCTTGACCTCGAACGTGGTCGACTTCAGGCCGGCCTCGTCGCCGTAGGACTGCTCGTACACGTCGGTGGCGAACCCGCGGTCCTCGGCCCAGCGCAGGTACATGCGCTGCAGCATCTGGGCCCAGTCCATCGCGTCCACGCCGCCCTCGCCGGCGTGGATCGACACGATCGCGTCGCTCTGGTCGTGCTCGCCCGAGAGCATCGTGGCGATCTCGAGGCGGTCGAGTTCGGCGGCCACGGCGCGGAGGCCCGCCTCGACCTCGGCGACGGAGCCGGCGTCGTCCTCCTCGGCGGCGAGTTCGTCGAGCACGTCGAGGTCGTCGAGTCGCCCGACCAGCGAGTCGTAGCGCTGCACGACCCCTTCGACCGAGGACAGCTCGGTCGTCACGCCGCGCGCCCGGTCGGGGTCGTCCCACAGTCCGGGCGATCCGGCCAGTGCCTGCAGTTCCTCGAGCCGCTGACGCTTGCCGACGACGTCGAGGTCGTTGGCGAGTTGCTCCACGCGATCGCGTGCGGCAACGATCTCGTCGGCGTGCGAGCCCGGCATGAGTCGTCTTCCTGGCTGGTTCGTGGCGCACCGCGAACGCGGGCGACGGGGCCGCGATGCTACCCAGCCGACCCCCGATGCCGGTGCGGGCACCCCGACCCCGAGGCGCAGGGCGAGGCGGACGCTCCCCCCTCCGAGAACGCCCGCCTCACCACGTGGCGGTCGTTCGCGACCGGACACGAAGCACCGCCGGGTCCCCGGTTCGACAGGCCTGGGCCGGATCCCTGCCCGGACGCCTCACTGCGCGCGGGGGTCGCCCGCGCTCGCGCCGTACGGGCGCTCGTCGCACGACCGTGAGACCTGGGCAACCGGCGGCCGAAGTACGACGTCAGGGGAGATGCGGGGGGCGGCTCCCGCCGTGCTCCCGCCCAGCTCCTCCCCCTCCCAGGAGGTCCGCCATGGAACACCTGATCGTCGTCGCCGGCATCCTGGCGACCGCCACGTTCGCCACGGGCGTGCTGCTGCCCGTGCTCGCCCGTCGGGACAGCAGCGACGCGGCCCGCGAGGCCCGCGAACGCGCGCTCGCCGACGAACTGTTCGCCGGCGCGCGCTGACACGGGTCCAGTAGCGTGCGCGGACCGCCAAGGAGTCCGTCCGTGTCCGCTGCCCCGTCCCCCGGCGCCGGCGAGCTCGAACTCGCCACCCTGCCGAAGATCGAACTGCACGTCCACCTCGAGGGCTCCATCGCCGCCACGACGGCGGTGGAACTGGCTCGCCGGCACGGCGAGGACCCCGAGGAGGCGCTCGAGGTCGTCCGCGGCGACGACGGCGGTTTCGGCTATCCGTCGCCGTTCCGCGACTTCATGCACTTCGTCGAGACGTTTCTCGCCACGACCCGCCAGGTCCGCACACCGGACGACCTCGCGACGGTCGCGGCCGACTTCGCCCGTGGCCAGGCCGCCCAGGGCGTCCGCTGGACCGAGGCGACGTTCACGGCGCTGACGCTGGTCGACAACGGCATGGAGCCGGGACCGATGTGGGCCGCCCTGCGCGACGGCTTCGCCGAGGTCCCCGACACCCGGATCGGCCTGATCATCGACAGCATCCGGGAGTTGGGCGTCGACGCGAGCCGCCGGACCCTGCAACTGGTCGAGGATGCCGACGCGCCGATCGTCGGCCTCGGGCTGACCGGCATCGAGGGGTCGGTGCCCGAAGGCGAGTTCGGCCACCTGCGTGACGGGGCCGCGCGGCTCGGGATCGGGCTGGCGGTGCACGCGGGCGAGACCGGCACGCCGGACAACGTCCGGGCCGCCGTCGACGACCTCGGCGCCCGGCGCATCGGCCACGGCATCGCCGCGGCACAGGACGCCGAGTTGATGCGACGGCTCGCCGACGAGGGCGTCGTGCTGGAGGTCTGCCCGAGTTCGAACGTGACCCTGTCGATCGTGCCCGACCTCGCCAGCCACCCGCTGCCAACCCTGTGGGCGGCCGGTGTGCCGGTCACGATCAACAGCGACGACCCGCCGTTCTTCGCCACGACGCTGACCGAGGAACTCGGCCACGCCGCGCGGATGCTCGACCTCGACCGAAGTGCCCTCGCCGACCTGCAGCGCCGTGCCGCCCGGGCCTCGTTCGCCCCCGACGACGTCAAGACGGACCTGCTCGCCGCCATCGACGCCTGGGAAACCCAGGAACGCTAGCTGCCGCGCCCGGTCGAGCGTGCCGCGCCCGGTCGAGCGTGCCGCGCTCGGTCGAACCCCGCCGTCACCGGTGACGGTCTGACTCGACCGTGACGGTCTGGCTCGACCGTGCGTCAGGCCTTGGTGGCGCTGGTGACGATGTCGAAGTGCCACAGCTCGGAGCCGACCGCGGCAGGACCGCCGTGGCCCTGCGGTGCGTCGCCCTGCCCCCCACCGGGGTGACCACCACCGGGGTGACCGCCGCTCGACGCCGCGTCGGCGTCGGCCTGGCTGCGCGCATGGCCCTGCTGGAACGCCTGGCTCTTCATCCAGCCCTGGAACGCCTCCTCGTCACGCCAGCGGGTCACCACGAGGTAGCGGTCGAAGCCCTCGGTGGGACGCAACAGTTCGAACGACTCGAAACCGTCGACCTTCTCCACCTCGCCGGCACGGGATGCGAACCGCTGCTCGAGCACCTCACCGCGCCCCTCGGGCACCTGCAGGACGTTGATCTTCACCACGGACATGGTCACTCCTCGATCGGGCCACCAGCCTAATGGGGTCCGATTGTCCTGTGCCCTACGGCGCGCTACCAGCCCTGCGTACCCGGGCCGCCCTTGAACGGGCCCGTCACCCTGGACGTGATCCACCCCCCGTAGAAGTCACCCTCGACGCTGCGCACGGTCTCGCCGTCGACCGTGATCCTCCCCACGCGCTGGGGGTAGAACGTCAGCCGCCCGGCGAGGGACTCGTAGCCGGCCGCCGGACGCGGGTAGGACCAGCACGCGGCCGCGGCACGCTGCGACCCCACGACGAGGTCGTAGTAGACGGCCTGCCCCTTGAACTCGCACCAGGTACGCAGCGCGACCTGCTCGAGCACGTCGGCGTCGACGTCGCGTGGGGGCAGGTAGTAGACGGGCGGGTGCGAGGTCTCGCACACCACCAGGGCATCGGTGCTGTCGGCCACCAACTGTCCGGCGAACTCGACGCGGACGTGCTCGGAGGAGTGCACGACCGCTGGGGGACGCGGGAAGTCCCAGACGGACTGCTGGCCGGGACCTGGACGTTCGGGAGCGGGTCGGCGGAGCATGCGGCCTCCACGGGAGATCGGCGCAAGGATCGTTCGGCGCCGAGTCGTGGGGCGGATGCATAGGCTTGCCGCCCCGCCTCGCCCGTCCAGGACATCACGTGTCGAAGCTCCCCGACCCCGCCGAGCACCGCCGCCAGTTCGGCACGCTCACCGCCAGCGACCGCCGCAACGTCGTCCGTGCGGTCAACCGGGGCGCAGCCGTCGAGAAGCGCAAGCACGCCCCGCTCGCGGTGGTGATCGCCCAGCGGCAGATGCGCCTGTGGCGCTACGCGTGGATCCTGGGCGGTGCCGTCGGTCTCGTCGCCGCACGCGACGGCTGGCGCGCCGTCGCCGTCAATGCCGTCATCGGCATGCTGATGTTCGCCCTGGTCGGCCGCTACTGGTACACCCGCGCCCGCCGGTCCGAGCAGGCCAACCTCGCCTTGATGCAGGGCAAGGGCCGCGGGAAGCCGACCACGAGGAGGCCCGGGGCGACCGGCAGCGCCGGTACGACCCGAACCGGGGACGACGTCAGCGCAGCAGGCCGCTGGCTACCTCGGCGACGTTCCCGGGAGTGAAGCCGAACACCTCGAACAGCTTCTCGGCCGGCGCGGAGGCGCCGAAACGCTCCATCGCGACCACGGCGCCGCCGTCGCCGACCCAGCGTTCCCAGCCGAAGTTCGCGGCGGCCTCGACCGCCACCCGGGCACGCACGGCCGGGGGCAGCACCTGGTCGCGATAGGCCTGGTCCTGGGCCGCGAAACGTTCCCACGAGGGCATCGACACCACACGCGCCGTGACGCCCTGCTCTTCGAGTACGTCGGCGGCGCCGAGACAGACCTGCACCTCGGAACCGGTCCCGATCAGGATGACCTCAGGATCGCCGTCGGTCTCACGCACGACGTAGGCGCCGCGCTCGACGGCGTCGGCGGGCCGGTCGCCCAGCGGCGGCAGCCCCTGGCGGGTGAGCGCGAGCACCGACGGGCCGTCGTGCTCGAGGGCGAACTTCCACGCCCCGACCGTCTCGGCCCCGTCCGCCGGCCGCAACACGGTCAGGCCGGGGATCGCACGCAGCGACGGCAGGTGCTCGATCGGCTGGTGGGTCGGGCCGTCCTCGCCCAGCCCGATCGAGTCGTGGGTCATGACGTAGACCACGCGCTGCTGCATCAACGCCGACAGCCGGATGGCGGGCCGGCAGTAGTCGGTGAAGATCAGGAACGTGGCGACGTAGGGGATCACGCCGCCGTGCAGCGCCATGCCGTTTGCCATCGACGCCATCGCGTGCTCGCGGATGCCGAACCGCAGGTTGCGGCCCAGGCGGTCCTGCGCGGAGAAGTCGCCGCCGTCCTCGACGTCGGTGTTGTTGGACGCGGCGAGGTCGGCAGAGCCGCCGAACAGCTCGGGCACCGTGCCGGCGATCGCGTTGATGACGGCGCCGGAGTGCACCCGCGTCGCGGCCTTGTCATCGAGGGTCGGCAGCGCGTCGGCCCAGTTCGCGGGCAGTTCGCCCCGCACGACGCGGCGCTCGAACTCCGCCGCGAGATCGGGGTGCGCCTCGCGGTAGGCCGCGAAGCGGGCTTCCCAGTCCTCGCGGACCTTGCGCCCGCG
>JAGXST010000309.1 GCA_018335555.1 Actinomycetota bacterium
ACGCTCAGCTCCCACTCGGGGAAGTCGCCCTGCTCGATCGCGTCCCACAGGTCACGCCGGTTGAAGTCGGGGTCCTTGCCTGCGATCTTCTGGGCCTCGTCCCAGGCCAGGGAGTGCGAGCCGAGCAGCGGCCGCCAGTGGAACTTGACGAAGTTGGCCTCACCGGCGGCGTTGACGAACCGGAAGGTGTGCACGCCGAAGCCGGCCATCATCCGGTAGCTGCGCGGGACACCGCGCGGCGAGGTGACCCACATCAGGGTGTGGGTCGACTCGGGCGTGAGCGAGACGAAGTCCCAGAACGTGTCGTGCGCGGCGCTCGCCTGCGGCATCTGGTGGTGCTGCTCGGGCTTGGCGGCGTGGACCAGGTCGGGGAACTTGATCGCGTCCTGGATGAAGAACACCGGCATGTTGTTGCCGACCAGGTCCCAGTTGCCCTCGTCGGTGTAGAACTTGGTGGCGAACCCACGGACGTCGCGCACGGTGTCGGCCGAGCCGCGGAAGCCGAGCACGGTCGAGAACCGCACGAACACCGGGGTCCGGCGTCCCGGCGCGCCGAAGACGTGCGCCCGGGTGATGTCGCCGAGGTCCTCGTAGCACTCGAAGACGCCGTGGGCGCCGCTGCCGCGCGGATGGACGATCCGCTCCGGGATCCGCTCGTGGTCGAAGTGCGTGAGCTTCTCGCGGAAGTGGAAGTCCTCGATCAGGGTCGGTCCGCGTTCACCGGCCTTGAGACTGTCGTCGGTGTGGTCGGGCTTGACGCCCTGATCGGTGGTCAGGTGCGTGCCGTCGTGCTCCCGTCGCACCTCGTCGAGTTGGCGGTCCTTCTCGGTTCGTCGGTCGTCGCTGGCCATCCGCGTCCCTTCGGTGGCGTGCCAGCCTCGCTCAACAGACTCTCGCGCGCAGCCGGTCCTGGCGACGGACGGCCACCCCCTTTCCGGCCGTCCGTCAGACCGCGTCCTGCGTCGCCGACTCGTCGCTGCCGGCAGGGACATAGGCGATGCCATGGAGCACGAACCCGACCAGACCGGCTTGGAGCACCAGACCACCGAACCCGAGGACCGCCCAACCGACGACCTGCGCCGAGCCCGCCGTGCCGGTATCCGCGGACACCAGGACCATGCGGAGGCCGATCAGGGCGACGAGCGCGCCCACGAACACCGCGGTCGTCGCGCGACGGGTGACCGGGGCCAGCGGACCGGTCGCGCCACCCGGGGCCTGCGGGGCGAGGGCGATGTCTGCGAGGGTCGGACCACCGACCGGGCGGGTCGCATCACCCCACGCCGAACCGGACCACCAACGCAGGTAGCGCCCGCTGGTTCCGGGGTCGTACCTGAACCCGGGCTCGCGATCCTCCGGCGCTGGCAGTGTGGTCATGCCGCTCCCCTCCCCCTCGCTGACCTGCGAAGTCTGGCACACGGCCGGACGGTGCGGACGGCGCTTGCGACGCGACGCGCCCCGGCCGCTCGGGCCGGGGCGCGTCGGGAGCAGCAGGGATCAGCTATCCGCGTCCGCGTCGGCGTCCGCGTCCGCGTCGTCCTCGGTGGTGTCGGCCTCGGCATCGACGTCGGCGTCGACGTCCACGTCGGCGTCCTCGCCGCCGGTGGTGTCGTCACCCTCGATGACCGTGTCCGGCTCGTCCTCGACGACCGTGGTGTCGCCCTCGTCCTCGCAGGCGGCGACGCCCAGGGCCAGCACGAGCGCGGCCGGGACAGCAGCGAACTTCCTCAGATGGGTACGCACAGTCGTTCCTTCCGTAACGGGAGACTTGCGACAACCGCGGGAACGCTACGACCACCTTCGTAGCCGCGACCTCCGGCCCCCCGGCCGGGCGGCCGTGCCACGCGCGGGGTCAGCGGGTTCGGCATGGTCGATGGTCGGCACAGCCCCGGTCCGAGGTACCCCGGCCGCACGCCCCGGCCCAGCCGGCAGCGGCATTTGGAGCCGAAGGGGCCGCCATGGTTGCGGCGGCCATCCGGGGAGAACCAGATGGCCGCCGCGGTTTGGGGCTGGTCAGGCCGGCTGCGGGACCGGTCCCATGATCATGCCGCCGTCGACCACGAGGTCGATGCCGGCGATGAAGGATGCTTCCTCGCTGGCGAGGTAGGCCACGGCCGCACCTATGTCCTCGGGCTCGCCGATACGCGGTACCGCGTAGACCTCGAACATCTCCTCGGGCGCGCCGGCCGTCATCGGGGTACGCACCGCCCCCGGGTGGACGGCGTTGACGCGGATCCCGTAGGGGCCGAGTTCCATCGCGGCGCACTTGGTGAGGCCGCGCAGGCCCCACTTGCTGGAGGCGTAGGCGGCGATCATCGGCATGGGCACCATGCCGGCCGCCGAGGCGACGTTGATGATCGCGCCCTTGCCCGCGGCCTTCATGTCGGGCACGACGGCCTGGATGCCGAGGAACGGGCCAATGAGGTTGACGTCGTAGATACGGCGGATGTCCGCCTCGTCGGTGGTGTCGATCGGTGCCTGGGTCAGGATGCCGGCGTTGTTGACCAGCAACGTGACGGGCCCGAACGCCTCGTGCGTGGCCTTGACCGCGGCCGCCCAGGACGCCGAGTCGCTGACGTCGAGGTGTACGAACGCCACGGCCTCGCCGAGTTCCTCGGCCAGTGCCTCGCCCTCGGCGTCGAGCACGTCGCCGATCATCACCTTCGCGCCCTCGGCGACCAGACGCCGTACCTCGCCTTCGCCCATGCCGCGGGCGCCGCCCGTCAGCAGGGCAATGGTTCCGTCCAACCTCGCCATGACCGTTCCTTCCCACGTTGCAGTTCCGCACCGCGCGTGGGCCCTTCGAGCGAGGGCGGGAGCACCCGCGACGCCTGCGGCGATCGTCTCTCGCCGGCCGTCCCGGGACGAGTGCCGAAGGGCCCCGCTTCATCCGCCGGCAGGCACCTCGCCGCTCCACCACCGCAAGACGCGCATGGCCCGCAGCGTGATCCACCTCGACGGCTCACCCTCACCGTCGTCGACGTCGAACCAGCGACGGCCGGTCGGGGTCCGGTCCAGGGGCCATGTCCCGTCGTCGCGGCGGCGCGAACGCACCACCTCGACCGCCTCCTCCAGGCGCTCGTCAGGCGCCCCACCGTTCAGTTCGCCCGAGGCACGGAAGTGGTCGAGTCCGCGAAGGAGGTCGTACTGCCAGCGGTTGGGGTGCGTGAGCCGCAGATAGCGCTCGTCGGCGGGTTCGCCGGTGCTCAACCGCCGGTACAGCCCGCGACGCAGCAGGTACTCCTCCCCCGACCGGCGCGCCTCGCGGACCGCGTCGCTGCCGCCGGTCGACCGCTCGTGCTGCAGCAGTCCCTCGAGCACGTTGATGGTGGTGTCGAAGGAGGAGCGGACCGAACCGTTCTCCGCCTCGCAGTTCCAGCCGCCGTCCTCGAGGCGTTCGCCGAGGAGGCGGTCGACGACAGGGCCCATGTCGACCCCGAAGTAGGCGCCGTTGGCGACCAACGCCCCGTTGATGCACGGTTCGACCTCGCCGCCCCAGTACGGCAGGTCGTCGTACTCCCACCGACAGTTCGCGCCGATCAGTGCGACCATCCGCGTCACACGGTCCGACGCGGGGTCCAGTCCGAACTCGCGCAACTGCGCCAGCGCATGCGACGTCGACGTCCACGGCTGGCCGGGCTCGTCACCGCCCCAGACGAAGTCGGCCGGGAAATGCGCGCCGCCGTCCCACTGCCCGTCGTCGTCCTGGTGGGACAGCAGGCGGGCACCCCAGCCATGCGTCTCGACCTTCGCTCGTTCGACGCGCCACTGGTCCTCCGGCGCGTCGAGCAGGTCGCGCATGACCTGCCACCTGATCGCCGGGTCCGAGGCCTGGGGGTCCAGCAGCCAGTCGATCACCGCGTCATCGCTTTCCATCATCCGGGCGACCCGGACGACATCTTGCCGGCGATCCCGCCGCTCCCGCCCCAGGCGTTGCTCCCACAGCACCAGGACCGACCCTACGCCTCGGTGAGTAGGGCGGCAACGGAGTTCGCCGACGGGTCGCGACCAGGTTCGCGGCTCGTTGCGCTAGGTGCTGGCCGACATGACCGGTTGGCGCAGGATCGTGCGCCGCTTGTCGGGCGCGACCTTGCGGAAGTCGCTGAGGTAGATCTCGTGGTGGATGCCGGTCGGGCGCAGACCGTTGGCGGGGATGAACTCGTCGTGCATGCGCGCGAGGACCTCGCCCTCGTCGTCGTACGAGCCGACGTGCATGGTCTGCACGCAGCGCCCCTCGGACAGCGTCTCGAGGCGGACGTCGTGGAGCCGCGCCGGCGGGTCCTTCTCGGCCACCTGCGCGACGACGGCGTCGAACCGGTCGTGGTCGATCCAGTCGGGCACCATCAGCAGCAGCGTCCAGTCCCACCTCGACTTCTCGCGCGCGACCGTGAACGCGTCCATGTCGTCGGCCGACCACAGCCCCTCGAGCGGCGGGACGACGTAGTCGCGGTCGAGTTCGCGCTTGCTGGCGAACTTGAGCTTGTAGGCGACCGGGTACAGCGTCTCGACCGCTTCGCCGAACGCGGGCGCGGTGTTGGGGTCGCCGTGCCCGTCGATCATCAGGTACTGCAGGTCGGGCACCTCGACGATCTCGAAGCGACCCTTGGGCGCCGTGTAGGCGTCGAGGGTCTTCTTGAAGTCGACTTTGGTCGTCATCGGACCCTCCTCACGGCGACCGCCCGACCCCGTCGGCGCAGACTACGACGCCCGCCGGCGCCCGGACCCGGGTTCACGAGCGTCCCGGCAGGTCGAGATTCGGCCAGTGGTCGAGGTCGGTGCGCATCTGACGATCGTGGGTGACGACCACGACCGCGGCCGGCGTGTGCTCGAACGCTTCGGTCAGTTCGTCGACGAGCGCGATGGACAGGTGGTTGGTCGGCTCGTCGAGGAGCAACGCGTGGGGTGCGGCGACCAGTGCGAGGGCGAGATCGAGCCGGCGCTGCTGCCCCATGGACAGCTCGGCGACCGGCCGGCGACGGTCGGCGTCCGAGAGCAGCCCCAGTGCGCCGAGCGGCACGACCGACCCGTCGAGGCCGGCGGCCCGTCGCTGTCGCACGCGTGCCTCGTAGACGTCGCGGGCGCTGCGTCGGTCGGCCGAACGCGACTCCTGGGCCACCAGCCCGAGTCGTGCTCTCGGCGCGACCGAGACCCGGCCCCGGTCCGGTGGCAGTTCACCGGCCAGGACCGCCAGCAGGGTGGACTTGCCGGCGCCGTTCGGTCCGGTGACGAGCAGGCGTCCACCGGGCTCGACCGACAACGACACCGGCCCGTCGAGCCGTCCGGTGACCGAGATCTCCTCCGCGTGCAGCAGCGTCGCACCGGGCAGTGACGGCAGTACCGGCATCTGCAGCCGCAGGGGCGCCTGGGGGCGGGTCACCTCGTGGTCGGCAAGGTCCTCGATCCGCCGGTGCACCGCCCGCACCGTCCCCGCGGACCGGGTCGCGCGCTGGTGCTTCCCGGCCCCCTTCGGGGGCCGCCAGCCGCCGGCCTGCAGGCGGTTCTGCGCAGTCGAGAGGTCGTCGGCCAGCCGGCGGTGCTCGGCCACGTGGCGGTCGTAGCGCTGTTCCCAGCGCGCCATCTCTGCCGTGCGGCCCGCGACGTAGCCGTCGTAGCCGTCGCCGTACACGCGCGGCCGGCCGTCGCTGGATGGGTCGAGGTCGAGGATCCTCGTGGCGACGTCGGCCAGCAGACGCCGGTCGTGGCTGACCAGGGCCACGCCCGCCTCGGTGGTGCGCAACTGGTCGGTGAGGAACTCGAGGCCGCGCCGGTCGAGGTGGTTGGTCGGCTCGTCGAGCAGCAGGAAGTCGTGGCCGGCACCGAGCAGGCACGCCAGCCGGACCCGGTAGCGCTCACCCACCGACATCGTCGCCAGTGGCCGCGACCGGTCGGTGACGGCGCCGAGCGCCTCGAGGGCGATGTCGACGCGCCGGTCGGCGTCCCAGGCGTCGAGCGTCAGGGCGGCGTCGAGTGCGCCGGCGTACGCCTCCTCGGCACCGTCGAGGTCGGCGGCGAGGTCACGGCTGGTCCGTTCGACGGCGGCCAGGGCCGCACGCACGTCCGCGAGCTCGACGTCGATCAGCCCGCCGACGGTGCGGTGCTCGTCGACGGCGATCTCCTGTTCGGCGATCCCGAGACTGCCCACCCGCCGCACCTGCCCCCGGTCGGGTTCCAGCGCCCCGGCCAGCAGGTGCAGCAGCGTCGACTTGCCCCGCCCGTTCTCGCCGACGATGCCCAGCCGGGTACCGCGGTTGACGGTGACCGTGACGTCGGTGAGCACCGGTCGGCCGCCGCGCTCGACGTGGACGTCGGTTGCCACGAGTTGGGCGCGTTCGCGCGCCACGGATCCATGATGGATCGACATCGCCTGCCTCTTCCTCTGCGACGGACGGAACCGGCCCTGGACGCGCAGGGCCCCCGGCGGGCGCACATCGAGGCGCTCGCCGTGTCCGTCGGATCAGAGGAACAGCAGATGCATGCCGCGCAGGATAGCTGTCGTGCCCGGGGTGGCGTGGTCTGCCAGGGGTTAGGGTCGGCGCGACCACGAGGTGGAGACGAGATGGCCAGGGTGAGGTCGAGGTGACGACGGCCTACCTCGCCGCCGAGGACTACGAGGCGGAACTCGACGAGGAACTGCGGCTGGCCGGCGTCGCCGTGAACCAGCGGCACGGCCTGCTGCGGATCAGCGAGAGCCAGCCGGTGCACGCCGCCTGGGCGGCGAACACCTGGTGGGAGGCAGAGCGGATCGGGATCGACTCGATCGGGCATGCCGCCCGGGAGCTCCGCGACCGGCAGCGCAACTGGGCCTTGTACGCGCCCGTACTGCGGGGCCGGGCCGAATTGATCGCCGACAAGCTCCCGCACGTGTCGGCCCGGCCGCTCGAGCTCGGCGAGGTCGCACCGGACGCGCGGCTCGGCTCCTGGACGCTGCTCGAGCGCGACCTCGTGCTCGCGGCGGCCGACTGTGCCGTGCCGTTCCCCAACGGGGTGCCCGAGTTCGTCGAGGACCGGCACGGTCCGCCGAGCCGGGCCTACCTCAAGCTGTGGGAGACGTTCGCGCGGCTGCGTCGCCAGCCGGGACCCGGGGACCGCTGCCTCGACCTCGGTGCCGCACCCGGCGGCTGGACCTGGTTGCTGGCCCGCACCGGCGCCGAGGTGGTGGCGGTGGACAAGGCGCCACTGGAGGACAAGGTGGCGGCGTTGCGCAACGTGACCTGGGAGCAGGGCTCGGCGTTCGCGCTGGACCCCGCCGGGTTCGGACCGGTCGACTGGTGGTGCAGCGACATCATCGCCTACCCGGAGCGGCTGCTCGAGTTGGTGACCCACTGGCTCGACGCGGGCCAGGTGCGCAACCTGGTGTGCACGGTGAAGTTCCAGGGCCCCACCGACCACACGGTGGCGGCGAGGTTCGCGGCGCTACCCAACGCGCAGGTGTTCCACCTCGACCAGAACAAGCACGAGCTGACCTGCGCCATCCTCGACGCACACGGTTAGGACGCCAGGGAGCCGGCGAAGATCTGCCAGGCGAGGGCGGACTTCGCCGCGAGGCTGAGCACGAGATAGGCCTTCTCGCCGTATGCGTAGTCGCGCCACTTACCGATGCCGCGGTACTGCAGCCACTGGTTGAGCCCGAAGCTCATGAAGAAGACGAACAGGGACACGAAGATCCCGATGACGAACCCGGGCAGGTCGTCGGCGCCGACCAGGTTGATGGTCAGTGCGACCCAGGGTGCGAGACCGACCAGCGTCCCGAACCAGAACGGCAGCATGGTCGTCGAGGCGCGCCCCGGCGGGTTCATCAGCTCCTGGAGCCAGCCGAACAGGATCATCGCGACGTTGGCGCCGATGATCCCCACCAGGGCCGCCACCCCGGTGATGCCGCTGTAGAGACAGATGAGCACGACCATGAGGGTGGCGCTGAACGAGTACTCGACCCAGCGGAACCGGTTGATCCCGCGACGCAGATCCTGTTCGTACCTGCCACGCAACGCGGTCGCGGTCAGCAGGTGGTCGAGGGCGGCCAGGCCGAGGAACACCGCGATGGCCGCGCCGATCGGCACGTCGAACAACGCCTCGGGCGGGGGCACGTCCGCGCCAGGCGGTCCGGCGGGGAACGAGCCGGTCACCGTGATCGCGAAGTCGCTCGCGAGCACCACGACGGCCACCGCCTGGACCAGGTGGAGCACGCTCAACGCGAGGTTCCACTGCTTGAGGTTGGTGAGCCGGTCCGGCGTCACGCCGGTGGCGGTGGCGGAACCGGCGGTTGGTGTCGTCATGTGGAGGTCGTTTCGTCGTCGCACGTATGGGCTTCGATGGCGAGCAGCCGGACGGACGGGTAGAACACCATGCTGCACGCGATCGTTGCATGCCCTCGACAGGACACGCCATGGACATCAAGTTCCAGGTCGTCGCCTTCGACGCGGCCGAACTCGAACCCGAGAGCAGTTTCTGGGCCGCGATCTACGGCGGCACCGTGGACGTCGAGGACGACTGGCACATGGTCATGGACGCCGACGGCGTGCCACGCATCGGCGTCCAACTCGCCCCCGACCACGTCCCGCCCGACTGGCCCGACGGGGACCCGCCCCAGCAGGTCCACGTCGACCTGTGGGTCACCGACGTCGAGGCGGCCCACGACGAGGTGATGGCGCTCGGGGCACGGCTGCTGCAGGCGGCCGACGACCTCGACGCCGAGGAGGGCTGGCAGGTCTACGCCGACCCGGCCGGCCACCCCTTCTGCCTGTGCTGGCACCGGACCGCCCTGCCGTCGTGACGTCGGGACACGGCTACGCCACGAGACGGTACTTGCAATCGCAACTACCGGGTACGCTGGCAGCCTGCCGGTGACAGGAGACGAGGTGGCGACCGCCGACGACGTGGTGCTGCAACAGGTGACGCTCGACCGGGTGTGGCAGACGGTCGACCCGTTCCTGTTCTGCGTCCACCACGACGACGACTACCCCGAGGGCGACGACGAGTTCGGGCCGTGCCGCCCGCTGGTCGGCCGCAACCTCGGCATGGACTTCTCGGGCCGCGACGGCTGGTCGATGTACCACGGCTCGCAGGTGCCCGGCTTCCCCCAGCACCCCCACCGCGGGTTCGAGACGATCTCGTTCATGCGCAAGGGGTTCATGGACCACGCGGACTCGCTGGGCGCGGCAGCCCGCTTCGGTCGTGGTGACGTGCAGTGGATGACCGCCGGCTCGGGGATCGTCCACGCCGAGATGTTCCCGCTGCTCAACCGCGACCGGCACAACCAGACCGAGCTGTTCCAGATCTGGATCAACCTGCCGGCCAGCGACAAGATGGTCCCGCCGCACTTCTCGATGCTGTGGAGCCACGAGATCCC
>JAGXST010000310.1 GCA_018335555.1 Actinomycetota bacterium
CGCCGGACCCGAGGGTCCGGCGGCCGGGGCTGCATGTCAGATCGCGGTCATCGCTTGACGTCGGAGTAGATGTCGTCGATGACGTGGCCGTACTTCTCGGAAACGACGTGGCGCTTGACCGACATCTTCTGGCTCAGCTCGATGCCGACCTCGAAGTCCTCGGGGAGGATCCGGAACGTGCGGATCGACTCGGCCTTGGACACGGCCTGGTTGGCCTCGTCGACGGCCTTTTGGACCTCGGCGTGCAGTTCGGGGTCGTCGACGAGGTCGGCGACGGTCTTGCCGCCCTTGCCGTTGGCCTCGGCCCATCCGACGAATGCCTCGGGGTCGATGGTGATCAGCGCCGCGATGAAGGGCATCCCGTCGCCCACCACCATCGACTGGCTGATCAGCGCGTGGGCCCGCATGCGGTCCTCGAGGATGGCCGGTGCGACGTTCTTGCCGCCCGCCGTGACCAGGATCTCCTTCTTGCGACCCGTGATGCGCAGGTAGCCCTCGCCGTCGAGTTGACCGAGGTCGCCGGAGTGGAACCAGCCGTCGTCCTCGAGCACCTCGCGGGTGGCCTCGTCGTTGTGGTAGTAGCCGCCGAAGATCTGACCGCCCTTGAGCAGGATCTCGCCGTCAGCGGCGATCTTGACCGAGGTGCCCGGAAGGGGCTTGCCGACGGTGCCGATCTTGAACGCGTCGGGCCGGTTGACGGTCGCCGGTGCGGTGGTCTCGGTCAGGCCGTATCCCTCGAGGATCAGCACGCCGATGCCGTTGAAGAAGTGGCCGAGGCGCTCGCCGAGCGCCGCGCCTCCCGAGACGGCGTAACGGACGTTGCCACCCATGGCGTTGCGCAGCTTGCCGTAGACCAACTTGTCGAACAGACCGTGCCAAATCTTGGTCTGCAGGCCCACCTTGCCGGCAGCCTGCTCGCGCGAGTACTGCTCGGCGACCGCGGCGGCCTTGTCGAAGATCTTGCCCTTGCCGTCGCCGTGCGCCTTCTGCTGGGCGCCGTTGTAGACCTTCTCGAACACGCGCGGGACCGCGAGCAGGAACGACGGCTTGAACAGCCCGAGTTCCTCGAGCAGTTGCGGGATGCCGGTCGAGTAGCCGAGCTTGACGCCGGCGTTGATGACCGCGACCTGGATGTAGCGGGCGAAGATGTGCGCCAGGGGCAAGAAGAGCAGGGTGCTCTCGCCCTCGGTCATCAGGTCGCGGATCGCCGACTCGCTCTGGGCCACGTTCCACACGAAGTTGCGGTGGGTGAGCGCGCAGCCCTTGGGACGGCCCGTCGTGCCCGAGGTGTAGACCAGCGTGGCGAGATCGTCGGCGGTGACGCCGGCCGCACGGGCCTCGACGTCGTCCTTGCTGACGCCGGTGCCGGCCGCCTTGATGGCCTCCATGCCACCCTCGTCGATCACGAAGACATGACCGCAATTGGGCAGCTTGCCGGCCACCTCGTCGTAGATCGAGCGCAGCTCGGGGGTCTCGATGAAGATCGCGACGGCGTCGGAGTCCGACACGATCCACTCGACCTGCTCGGCCGAGGACGTCTCGTAGATCGGCACGGTGACCGCGCCGGCGGCCCAGATCGCGTAGTCGAGGATCGTCCACTCGAGCCGGGTCGCCGACATGATGCACACGCGCTGGCCGGGCTCGATGCCAAGGCCGATCAGACCCGCGGCGACCGCGGTGATCTCGTCGACGAACTGGCGCGTCGTCCAGTCCACGAACTTGTCACCGACGCGGTGGGCGACGGCAACCCGGTCGGGGTTGGTCCGTGCTGCCTCGAACAGCGGGCCGGTGAGGTTGGCGTCGTCGGCGACGCTGACCTCACCGGGGCTGGTGTATTCCTGCATGTCTGGATCTCCCATCCCGTCGGCGCAGGGTGTGTTCGGCATGGACTGCCAAGACCCCTGTCTGCGGCCGGAGCCTAGCAAGTGGGCAGCCGGGTTCCGTAGGGGAGAGAGCCCCCTGCCCGGCTAGCGTGACGCGTCCAGGGATGCGTATTCGTCGCGGCCGAGGACGATTCCTCCATGACCGTGCACCTCGACACCGACGGCCCCGTCGCCGTCATCACGATCGACCGACCGGACGTGCGAAATGCCGTCGACGGTCCGACTGCAGCAGCCCTGCTCGAGGCGGTCGAGGCGGTCGACGCCGACCCAGACGTGGCCACGATCGTGCTCACCGGCGCCGGTGGGACGTTCTGCGCAGGGGCGGACCTGCACGCCGTGGGCGAACCCGGACGCGGGAACGCGCTGACGCGCGACGACCACGGTCCGATGGGGCCGAGCCGCAGGGAGCCGGGCAAGCCCACCATCGCCGCGATCGAGGGGCACGCGGTGGCGGGCGGGCTCGAGCTCGCCCTGTGGTGCGACCTGCGCGTCATGGCACACGACGCCGTGCTCGGCGTCTTCTGTCGTCGATGGGGCGTGCCGCTGATCGACGGCGGGACGGTCAGACTCCCGCGGATCGTCGGGCTCGGCCGGGCGCTCGATCTGATCCTCACCGGTCGCGGCGTGGGCGCCGAGGAGGCGCGGTCCATGGGGTTGGTCACCTCCGTGGTCGAGCCGGGCGACGCCCTGGCGGCAGCCGTGGCGCTCGCGCACGAGCTTGCCGCCCTCCCCCAGACCACGTTGCGGGCCGACCTCGCCTCGGCGCGCGCCGCGTTCGACCGCCCCCTGCCCGAGGCGCTGCTCGCCGAGCACGACGGCGGCGTCGCCGCCATCACGGCCGGTGGCATGAGCGACGTGGCCCGCTTCCGTGCGGGCCAGGGACGCCACGGCAACTGACCGGCGGGCGGCGGTCGCTCGTCGACGTTCCTCGTGCCGCGCAGCGCTGGCGTAGCCTGCGGCCGGAACAGGCTCCGCACCCCTCCGAGGACGACCGTTGACCAGCCATGACGCCGATGCCGCAGACACCCACGCCGCCGTCCGCGAGAACCTGACCCGCGACGAGGCACGTGCGCGTGCGCAGCAGATCCGCGACGTCCGCACCCGCGTCCACCTCGACCTCACCACGGGCAAGGAGACGTTCGGCTCGCGCTCGGAGGTCCACTTCAGGCTCATCGAGGCGGGCACGACCTTCCTGGACTGCACCGCCCGCCTGGTCGAGCGGGTCGAGATCGACGGACGCGAACTCGACCTCGACGCCGTCGTCGAGGCCACCCGGATCCGACTGCCCGACCTCGACGTCGGTGACCACGACGTCACCGTGGTGGCCACCATGGAGTACCGCCACGAGGGCAAGGGGCTGCACCGTTTCGTCGACCCGGTGGACGAGCGGGTGTACCTGCACAGCCAGTTCGAGCCGTTCGAGGCCCACCAGGTCTATGCCTGCTTCGACCAGCCCGACCTCAAGACGACGTTCGAGCTGTCGGTCGACGCACCCGAGGAGTGGGTGGTCGTCTCCAACGGCCGCGCGCTCGAACGGCCGGACGAGGGCACGGCAGGTCGGTGGGAGTTCGAGATCACCCCGGTCCTGCCGACCTACATCACCGCTGTCGTCGCCGGCCCCTACACCGAGGTGACCGACGAGCACCGTGGCATGGAGCTTGGCGTCTACGTCCGCCGGTCGCTGGCCGAACACCTCGACGCGGACGAGATCTTCGAGGTCACCAAGCAGGGGCTCGACTACTTCGAGGACGTCTTCGACACGCCGTATCCGTTCGGCAAGTACGACCAGCTGTTCGTGCCCGAGTTCTCCGCCGGCGCGATGGAGAACCCCGGCGCCATCACCTTCTCCGAGATCTACATCTTCCGCAGCAAGGTCACCGACGCCAACCACGAGCGGCGCGCCGAGACCATCCTGCACGAGATGGCCCACATGTGGTTCGGCGACCTCGTCACGATGCGGTGGTGGGACGACCTGTGGCTCAACGAGTCGTTCGCGACCTTCATGGCGGTGCTCGCCCAGGCGAGTGTGACGCGCTGGACCAACGCGTGGGTCACGTTCCTCGACGCCGAGAAGGCGTGGGCGAAGATGCAGGACCAGTTGCCGTCCACGCACCCGGTCGCCGACCAGATGCCCGACGTCGAGTCGGTGCACCAGAACTTCGACGGCATCACCTACGCCAAGGGCGCATCCGTGCTGCGCCAACTCGTCGCGTGGGTCGGTCAGGACGAGTTCCTCGCCGGGGTTCGTGACTACTTCGAGCGCCATGCCTGGGGCAACACCGACCTGAGCGACTTCCT
>JAGXST010000311.1 GCA_018335555.1 Actinomycetota bacterium
GGCGGCGGTCGAAGGCACCGAACCCGCCGACGGCTCCGGCGGGGACGCAGGGGCCTCGGCCGGCGGCGGCGGCGATGGCGGCGGTCAGGCCGAGGCGGCCTCCGGCGAGGGCCAGGCTGCAGGCGGCAGCGCCGGGGCGCGCACCCCCCAGGGCAGCGACCGCACCGGTGTCAGCGACTCGTCGATCACCCTCGCCATCCATGCGCCGGTCACCGGCGCGGCCCCGCTGCCGTCGACCTCGTTCGAGAAGTCCCGCGACCTGTACTGGCGCTGGGTCACCGAGGGCAAGGGCGAGAAGGTGCTGGGTCGTGACAAGGTCGAGGTGATCTTCGCCGACGACCGCTACGACCCGAACTCGGCCATCCAGGTGTGCCGCAACCTCGCGTCCAAGGCCTTCCTGCTGATGGGCGGTGGCGGCACGGACCAGATCCAGGCCTGCGGGCGTCGGATGGGCCAGGAGCGGGTGCCCTACTTCTCGGCCGGCGTCACCGAGACCGGCCTCGAGGGCAACCCGTGGTATTTCGCGGCGTCGATGACCTACAAGCAGCAGACGGAACTGCTCGCCCAGTACGTCAAGAAGAACTTCCCCGGCAAGAAGGTCGGTGCGATCGTCACCCAGACGCCCAACTTCAACGACGCGGTGGCCGGCTGGGAAGCCGCGGTGAAGAAGCACGGCCTGCCGTACACCACCACGCACCGTCACCCGAAGGGCGACACCACGTGGTACTCGACGCTGTCGGCCGACCTGGCGAACAAGGGCGCCGAGGTCGTGTTCATCCTCACCAGCCCGCTGGACTACATCCGCTTCGCCCAGACGGCGGAAGCCGACTTCCAGTACGTCGGCGTCGGGGTCAGCAAGGGCCTCAACGACGTGCTGCGCTCCGGCTGCCCCCACGTCGGCAAGGGCACGTTCTTCTCGCCCTTCCCGGCGCTCGACACCGCAGGCAAGCTCGACCCCGACTTCCAGAAGGCCGCCAGCAAGTTCGGCGTCGCCGCCGACGACATCGCCTGGGCGATCTGGGGCGCGAGCAAGCTCCAGCACGCGGCCTTCAAGGCCTACGAGCAGACCTTCGGCACGGACCTGACCCGCGAAGACTTCCGGGCGATCGTCGAGGCATCCGGTCGCGTGTCGACCGGCGTGTACCCCGACGTCAACTACCGGCCCGACAACCACTTCGGCGGGACGGGCGTGCACGTGCTCAAGGCCGATTGTGGTTCGAAGAAGTACACCGACGCCGGCACCTTCAAGACGGGGTTCTGATGAGCGGCGGCGATCGAGTGAACCGAAGGGCGAGATCGGCGATCTCGGAGGATCGAACATGAGCGCCTCGACCACCGACCGTCCCGCACCCCTCGAAGCCGAGGTGGACGTGCCGCCGACCGGGGACGGATCCGGCGACCGGGCGGGCCTGTCGGACCGGCTGTCCCGCAGCGTCGCGGAGCACCGGGTCGGCCTCATCTGGAGCGGCGCCGTCGTCGTCCTGGCCGCGGCGATGATCGCCGCGGGCATGGACGTCGGTGCCATGCTGGTCAACGGTCTCGGTGCCGGTGCCATCTATGCCATGGTGGCCCTCGGTATCGCGCTGGTCTATCGCGCCACCCGGGTGCTCAACTTCGCCCAGGGGGAACTGGGCACCATGCCCGCGTTCGTCGTCGTGCTCATCCTGCTGGGGGGTGACCTCGACGGGTTCGTCGACCCGGCGCAGGTCTCCTTCGGGCAGATGCTCGCGCTCACCGGACTCGCCGTCGTCATCGGCGCATCGATGGCCGTGGCGGTCAACCTGTTCATCATCCAGCGGCTCGCGGACAGCTCACCGGTGACGAGCCTGGTCGCCACGGCCGGCGTCGCGCTGCTGCTGATCGGCGTCCAGGTGGTTGCCTTCGACCTGCAGTCACGCACGTTTCCGCAGTTCTTCAGCGGCAGCATCCGCATCCTGGGTCTGCGCTTCCCCTCGCACACCCTGGTGATCGCGTGTGTGCTCGCCGTGGCGTCGGTCCTGCTGGTCGGGTTGTTCCGCACCCGGCTCGGCGTGGCGCTGCTCGCCAGCGCCCAGGACCCGTTCGCGGCCGAGCTGCACGGGGTGTCGGCAAAGGCGATGTCCTCGCTGGCCTGGGGGATCGCCGGTGGGCTCGCGGCCCTGGGCGGCGTCCTCGGTGCGGGCGTGTTCGAGGGCATCACGCCCGGACTGATGACCACGACCTTCCTCGTCCACGCCTTCACGGCTGCCGTCCTCGGGGGCATCGGCTCGCCGGCCGGCGCCGTCGCCGGTGGACTCCTGCTCGGCCAGGTCTCGGCGATGGCGAACACGACCACGGTCGGTCTCGGCATCAGCGTTCCGAACGCGCCGACGCTGGCCGCGTTCGTCGTCCTGCTGCTGGTCCTGGGCTTCCGTCCGCTCGGCCTGCTCGGCAAGGAGGCCTGACCATGTCCGCGACGACCGTCCGGCCAAGTGCCGCGCCACGCGATCTCGGTGCCGCGGGCACGCCTCGCGCGAACGTTGAAGCGCAGAGCGAACGTCTGACCACCGGCGGGGTCGCGGCCCGCACGGCCGTGCTCGCGCTCGCGCTCGGTGCCGTCGGGGTGATCCCACTGCTCGTGGCGCCGCTCACCAGGAACCTGCTGGCGACGACCGCCGTCTACGGGATGGTGGCGCTCAGCCTCAACGTGCTGGTCGGCTACACCGGCCAGGTGTCGTTGGGCCACTCGGCGTTCCTGGGCGTCGGTGCGTTCGGGGCAGGCTTCGTGCTCACGCAACTCGCCCTGCCATGGTTCGTGGGTGTCGCCGTCGCCGTCGTCCTCGGCGTTGCGATCGCCGCCCTGCTCGGGATCGTCGCCTTGCGTGTCCGCGGTCTCTACCTCGCACTGGTGACCCTCGCCCTGGCCGTCTTCGCCGAGCGCGTCCTGTTCGGCATCGAACCGCTCACCGGCGGAGGTGCCGGCCAGACCGCCGCCCGTCCCGCCTGGGCTACCGGCGACCTCGCCTATGCGTACGTGTGCTTCGCCGGCCTGGCGTTCGCCTGGCTCCTCGACTGGCGGCTGACGGCCTCGAAGGCCGGCCGGGCCATTCGCGCCCTGCGCGACTCGGAGCGGGTCGCGGCCTCGTGGGGCATCGACGTCACGCGCTACAAGCTCCTGGCCTTCGTGACCTCGGGCGCCATGGCCGGGCTCGCCGGCGCCCTGTTCGCCTCGATCACCGAGATCGTGTCGCCGATCACCTTCAGCTTCATGCTGTCGTTGTCGTTTCTCATGATGGTCGTCGTCGGCGGCATCGGTTCGCGCGTCGGGGTGGTGCTCGGCGCCGCCCTCTACACCGCGCTGCCCTTCATCCTCGACGCCGGCGCCGCCCGGTACGGGTGGTTCCCCGTCGACGGCTCCGCGGCCCAGGTGATCGGCGCGCTGCTCCTGCTCCTCGTGCTCGTCCGCTTCCCCGGCGGCCTGGCCCAACTGTTCGCACCACTCATCCGTTGGTGCAGCTTCAAGCCGATGCGGAGCCGCCATGGCGCCGCGTCCGCCACGGCCGGAGGAGGCAGCGATGTCCGTCCTTAGCGCCCGCGGAATCTCGATCCGGTTCGGTGGCCTGCAGGCACTCGACGACGTCAGCTTCGCGGTCAACGAGCAGGAGATCGTCGGCCTGATCGGACCGAACGGTGCCGGCAAGACCACGTTCTTCAACTGCCTGACCGGGTTCTACGCACCCACGGAGGGCGACGTCTTCGTCCGGGGTGAGCGGGTGACCGACCTGCGCCCCGACCAGCGAACGGTCCGCGGCGTCGGCCGCACGTTCCAGCACGTCGGGCTGGTGCGCTCGTTCACCGTTCTCGAGAACCTGCTCGTCGCCCAGCACCGCAACGTCGGTTACGGGGTCGCCAGCGGCCTGCTCGGACTCCCACATGCACGCCGCGAAGAGCGCATCCTTCGGCGCCGTGCCCGCACCCTGCTCGGCGAACTCGATCTGCTCCACCTCGCCGACGAACCCCTCGACGGGTTGTCGTACGGGATGCTCAAGCAGGTCGAGGTCGCGGCCGTGCTCGCGACCGACCCGGACGTGCTGATGCTCGACGAGCCCCTCGCAGGGCTCGGACCCGAGGAGGCCGACGCGTTCGCCGAGCGGCTGCTGGACATGCGCCGTGACCTCGGCCTGACGATCGTCGTCATCGAGCACCACGTCCCGTTCATGCTGCGGATCTGCGACTACGTCTACGTGCTCAACTTCGGTCAACTGCTGGCGGAGGGGCGCCCCGAGGAGATCCGTGGCAATCGCGACGTCGCCGAGGCCTACCTCGGCAAGGGCGCGGTGGCGCTGGCATGAGGGAGACGACGATGCGAACAGCTTCCGACGAGGACACGACCGAACTGGCCGCGGCGCGGACGCCGGGTGCCGCCGCCTCGGGCTCGCTGCTGCAGGTGAGCGGCCTCCACTCCGGCTACGGCAACCTGCCGGTCCTGCACGGGGTGGACCTCGCCATCGCGACCGGCCAGACTGCCGTGCTCCTCGGACTCAACGGTGCCGGCAAGACCACCACCGCCCAGAACATCTGCGGTTCGCTCAAGACCTGGGCCGGCCACATCGTCTTCGACGGGCAGGACATCACGCGCTGGAACACCAAGAGGTGCGTCGGCACGGGCATCGTCATGGTTCCCGAGGGCCGTCGGGTCTTCCCCGGGCTCAGCGTCGGCCGCAACCTGCAGGTAGGCGCCTGGTCGCAGCGACGTGATCAGGACTGGGTCGATCAGCAGCTCGAGCAGGTGCTGACCTACTTCCCGCGCCTGCGAGAGCGGCTCAACCAGCTCGCAGGGACCCTGTCCGGGGGCGAGCAGCAGATGCTGGCCATCGCGCGTGGACTGATGGCCCGGCCGCGCCTGCTCATCATCGACGAGGCCTCGATGGGCCTGGCCCCGGTCATCGTCAAGGACGTCTTCGACATCGTCAGGCGGATCAACGCCGATGGCGTGACCGTGCTGATGATCGAACAGAACGTCGGTGCGCTCGAGGTCGCCGACGTCGGCCTGGTCATGGAGCGCGGCCGCGTCGTGCGCACCCTCGTCGGCGACGAACTGCGCGACCGCTCGGCGGTCAGTGAAGCCCTGATGGGGTGAGTCCCCAACCGATCCAGACGCAAAGGACGACCGCCATGGAGGAACGCAACCGCAACACGATGCATCTCGCCGTCGGCTTCGC
>JAGXST010000312.1 GCA_018335555.1 Actinomycetota bacterium
GCGTGGTCGAGCGTCTTGGCGTCGTGGGTGACCTTGGCATGGGTCGGGTCGGCCAGGACGGCCGCGAACGCGTCGAGGTCGGTGGCGTCGAGGTCGTCGAGGCGTGCCGACGCGGGGTCGCGGTCAGGCGCGGCGACGGCGATCGCCGTCAACGTGACGTGCGGGACGCGGTCGGCGACGATCGGCACGATCGCCAGCGGCTGGGCGGCACCGGCGAGCCACGCCTTGAGCCCGCCGGCCTCCAGCCGGGTCGGGGCACGCTCGAACTGTCCGGCGGCGGCCTCCTCCTGTTCGCCGAGCACCTCGTCGACGAAGCGGTCGTACAGGGCGCGGAACTCGAGCGATCCGAACAACGCCCGTACGGCGGCGGTGTCGATGTCGCCGAACCGCAGGTCGGACAGATCGCACTCGCACTCGACGTCACGACGTAGCCGCATGATCCGTTGGTTGGTGCGGACCTGCTGTTCGTGCTCGGCCAGCATGGCCGGCACCTTCTTGCCCGAGATCTGGTCGATGTTGGCGTAGATCCCGTCGATGTCACCGAACTGTTTGACCAGTTTCGCGGCGGTCTTGTCCCCGACGCCGGGCACCCCGGGCAGGTTGTCCGAGTTGTCGCCGCGCATGGCGGCCAGGTCCACGTAGTTGGCCGGGGGCACGCCGTAGCGGTCCTCGACCGCATCCGGTGTCATCTCGGCCATCTCGCTGATGCCGCGCAGCGTGTAGAGCACGGTCAGGTGCTCGTCGACCAACTGCATGGCGTCGCGGTCGCCGGTCACGATGAAGGCGTGGAATCCCTCGCCGATCGCACGCATCGCGAGCGTGGCGAGCACGTCGTCGGCCTCGACGCCGGCGACCTCCACGATGGGGATCCCGAGGACCTCGAGCACCTGCTTGATCAGGTCCACCTGGGGGCGGAACTCGTCGGGCGCGGTGACCCGGTTGGCCTTGTACTCGGGGAACGCCTCGGTGCGGATGACGTCGCGGCCCTTGTCGAACGCGACGGCGATCGCGTCGGGCCGTCGGTCCCCCAGCATCTTGATCAGCATGGAGGTGAAGCCGTACACCGCGTTGGTGAGCTGACCGGTCTGCGTGCGCAGGGTGTCGGGCAGGGCGTAGAAGGCCCGGTAGGCCAGGCTGTGCCCGTCGAGCAGCAGCAGCGAACGACGGTCGGACTGCGGGGACGGGCTCAAGCGGGGCACCTCGTGCGACGACCGGGACCGGCCCGTGGTGGGTGGACCTTGAGCCGCTGAGACTACTGATCAGGGGTGCCCCGCACCGTCCGGGTCGTACGCTCGGGGTGGCGCTCCCGATCCGACTGCCGAGGTGTCCGTCCCGTGAGCTTCTCCTTCTCCCTCCCCCGCACTGACGGCGGCGATCTGCCGCTGGTCTACGACGTCGACCAGGCCGGGTTCGAGGCCCAGGTCATCGAGCGGTCCCACGCCGTGCCGGTCGTCGTCGACTTCTGGGCCGCCTGGTGCGGACCGTGCCGCACCCTCGGACCGATGCTCGAGCAGGCGGTCCAGGCACGCGGCGGCCGGGTCGTGCTGGCCAAGGTCGACGTCGACGCCAACCAGGGACTGGCCCAGGCGTTCCGGGTGCAGGGCATCCCGCAGGTGCTCGGCTTCCGTGACGGCAAGGTGGTCGCGCAGTTCACCGGCGCCCAGCCCGCGGCCGAGATCGAACGTTTCCTCGACGGCCTGGTCCCGAGCGAGGCCGACGTGCTGGTCAAACAGGCCCGCGCCCTGCCGCGGGAACAGGCCGAGGCAACGCTGCGCCTGGCGCTCGAGGCCGACTCCAGCCACCGCGAGGCAGCCATCGGACTCGCCGAACTCCTCGTCGACACCGATCCCGACGCCGCCCGCGACCTGGTCACGCCGCACCGGCCCGATCCCGCCGCCGAAGCCGTGATGACGCGCCTCGACCTCGCCGGCGACGCCGGCGACCTCGACGAGTTGCAGGCCGCCGTGGACCGGGGCGACGCCGACGATGCGACGCTGCTGGCCCTCGGCCGTGCCCGCGCCGCGAACGGCGAGTACGACGCGGCGATCGAGCACCTGCTCGCGGCGGTCGGCATCGGCGGCGAGCACCGCGAGGCCGCCCGCGAGCAGCTCGTCGCGCTGTTCGGGGTGCTCGGCGACGCCGACGACCGCGTCCGAGCCGCCCGCCCCCGCCTCGCACGCGCGCTCTTCTGATGGCCCTCGAAGCTCGGCCGGTGTCGGCGAGCCGCGTGCGATTGGCGCGGGTCATGCAGGTCACCGACGCGAACAACCTCGGCAACGTCCACGGTGGCGTCGTCATGCGCGAGGTCGACAACGCCGCCGGCATGGCCGCGGCGAGGCATGCCGGGCACGCGGCCGTGACGGCCGGCATCGACGAGCTGTCGTTCCGGGCCCCGGTCTACGTCGGTGACCTGCTGATCGTCGAGGCCAGCGTCAACGCCGTCGGCCGCACCTCGATGGAGGTCGGCGTCCGGGTCGAGGCCGAGGACTGGAAGGGCGGCGAGCGGCGCCACACGACCAGCGCCTACCTGGTGTTCGTCGCCATCGACGGGGACGGCAACCCGGTCGAGATCCCACCACTGAAGACCGAGACCGACGAGGAGCGCCGCCGCGAGGCCCAGGCCCAGATCCGCCGCCAGGTCCGCAAGGAGCGCATCGCCAGGATCGGCGAGTGGCGCCCCGAGCCCACCGACCTCGGCGGCTGAGCCGAGCGGTCACACGCGCAGCAGCCCGACCCCGAGGGTGAGCACCCCGGCTGCCAGCGTCGCGGCACCGACCCACAGCAGCGCGATCCAGCGGTTGGGTGCGGTCACGTCCCTGCCCATGGACGAGAAGAAGAACCCGGCCGGCATCAGGATGGCGCTGATCAGCACCCCGGTCCTGGCCAGCCAGGCGGCGCCCCCGGTCAGGCCGGTGGCCTCGGTCAGCAGCAGGCACACGAGCGCAGGAGGGTCGGGTCCATTCGCCTCACTTTCGTAACGTTGTTACGTAACACTGTTACGCTACGCTGGCGTCCCTGTCAAGGAGCAGCCGTCCATGGTGCGCCCGACGACGTACGACGCCGCGACCCGCGCGGCACTGATCGATGCTGCGGCGGCAGCCGTTGCCGCAGGCGGCCCGGACGCGCTGACGCTACGCGGTGTCGCGGCGGCCGTCGGCGCGACCACCTCGGCGATCTATGCCCTGTTCGGCTCCAAGGAGCAGTTGCTGCGCGCCGTGCACCGGGAGGCATTCGCCGGACTCGCCCACGAACTCGAGCGGGTCCCGGCCGGCGGCGGCCCCTTGGACGAGTTGCTCGAACTGGGACTGGCCTACCGTCGCAGCGCGCTCGCCCGCCCGTCGTTGTATCTGGTGATGTTCTCGGGCGACCCGCGGCTCGTCCCGACCGAGCCCGCCGACGCCGAAGCAGCGGCGGCCACCCTGGGCCGGCTCCAGGGCGCGGTCGGGCGGGCACAGGCGGCAGGCGCCCTCCCCGGGAGCGACCCCGGCGACACCACGCTGGAGTTGTGGGCGCTCGTCCACGGCCTCGCGAGCCTCGAACTGCTCGGCGCCCTGGGCGACCGCGACGCGGCAGGTCGGCACTGGCATCGTGCCCTGCGCGGCGCCGTGGCGGGCTACGACGCCGCCGGGTGATGTCGGCTACAGGACCATCTGCAGGAAGCGCCGGGTGCGCTCGTGCTGCGGGTCCGCCAGGATCTGCTCCGGCGGCCCCTCCTCGACCACTACGCCGCCGTCCATGAAGACCACCCGGTCGGCGACCTCGCGGGCGAACCCCATCTCGTGGGTGACCACCATCATGGTCATGCCCTCGTCGACCAGTTTGCGCATCACCTCGAGCACCTCGCCCACCAGTTCGGGGTCGAGGGCCGAGGTCGGCTCGTCGAACAGCATCATGTCGGGGTCCATGGACAGGGCCCGGGCGATCGCGACCCGCTGCTGCTGGCCGCCGGACAGGTGCGCCGGGAAGGCATCGATCTTGTCGGAGAGACCGACGCGGTCGAGGTTGCGCTTCGCGACCTCGATGGCCTCGGGCTTCGGTCGCTTCTTCACGCGCTTCTGGGCCAGCGTCAGGTTGCGCAGCACCGACAGGTGCGGAAACAGGTTGAACGACTGGAACACCATCCCGATCCGGCTGCGCAGCGCGTCGACGTCGGCATCGGGGTGGGTGATGTCCTCGCCCTCGATGAAGATCTGGCCCGAGGTCGGCTCCTCGAGGCGGTTCACGCAGCGCAGCAGGGTCGACTTGCCGGATCCCGACGGTCCGATCACGCACACCACTTCGCCGTGGCCGACGGTGAAATCGATGCCGCTGAGCACCTCGAGATCACCGAACGACTTGTGCAGGTCGCGGACCTCGATCGCGTGCGTCGCCGGGGGTGCCGATGCCGTGGTCATCGCGAGCCGTCCCTGGTCGGGGTTCGTCGCGCCAGCCTACTCACTGCCGGGACCGGGCCGCCGGGCATGCCAAAGCGTCATGAGGGTCCAACGCGGCCGTAACCCGGACGGAACATGGGGATGGCACCGTACGTCTCGTCATCCGCCAGTGACACCGACCACATTCGAGGCGGCGGGGCCGGTCCTCTCCCGCTCGGCCGAAGCCGTCGTGGTCGCCCAACAGGCGAGCGCCGTCCGACCTCTCCCGCGGGCGGCGCTCGTCGTGGGCCCGCCACCACGGCGCGGTTCAGCGCGCGCGTTGGTTGCGACGCTCGAGGACGCCGACCAGTTGCGTCATCGGGACGGTGATAGCGAGGTAGACCAGGCCAACGACGATCAGCGGCGTCGGGTTGAACCGTTGGTTGAGCAGGTCGCGCCCATACTTGAGCAACTCCATCGTCGTGGCCGTGGTCCCGAGGACGAACAGCAACGAGGTGTCCTTGATCAGCAGGACGAGCTCGTTGGTCAGGGGTGGGATGACGATGCGGAAACCCTGCGGGATGACGACCGACATCATCGCGCGCGAATAGGACATGCCCAGCGACCTGGCCGCTTCCATCTGTCCCTTGGGAACGCCTTCGATGCCGGCCCGGATCGTCTCGGCCATGTAGGCGGCCGACACGAGACCAAGTCCGAGGGTGATGTAGACCAGGATGTTCCAGCGGACCCCGAAGGCGATGGGCAGACCGAAACCGACGAGGAAGATCGTGAGCAGGGCCGGCAGACCCCGGAAGATCTCGATGTAGATGCGGGCGAACCAGCGGTAGGGCCCGATGGTCGACAGCCGCATGAGCGCCAGCAGCAGCCCCAGTCCCAGTCCGAAGGTGAAGGCGAGGAACGTGTAGAGCAGGGTGTTGCGGGCCGCCACGGTCACCACGCGGGGGAACATCTCCGCGGCGATTTCGAGGTTGAAGAAGCTGTGCTGGATCCTCGGCCAGTCCGCGACCAGCGACACGACGAGGACGACCAGCACGAAGACGGCGTACAGGGCCCCGCGGACCAGTCGCTGGCGCTGTCGTTTCGTCACGCCTCACCTCGTTCGTGCGGCCCCGTCGGACCAGAACCCTAACGACCCGGCACTGAGGGGGCCCGCAGGCCCCCTCAGTTCGGTCAGCAAACCAGCGCGTGCGTCACTCGATGGTGACGAAGTACTGCTCGAACAACTCGTCATAGCGACCGCTGTCGCGCAGATCCTGCAGCCCGCTGTTGATCAGGTCGAGGAGCCCGTCCTCGCGGCCCTTCTCGAGCGCGAAGCCGTACACCTCGTCGGTGTCGTACTCCTCGACGATCTCGTAGCTGCCGTCCTGTGCGACCACCGCCTCGTTGCGCGGCAGGTCCTGCAGGATGGCGTCGATCTGGCCGGCGGCCAGGGCCGTCACGAGGTCACCGCCACCCTCGAACGCCTGCAGCGTCGCGCCGGGGACGTTCTCCTCGGCATACTCCTCGCCGGTCGTGCCGGACTGGACACCGACCGTCACCCCCTCGGTGAGGTCCGCGATCGAGCTGATGTCGGAGTCGCCGGGGACGAGCAGCGACTGCAACGACTCGTAGTACTCGTCGCTGAAGTCGACGTTCTCCGCCCGCTCCTCGGTGATGGTCATCGCGGAGGCCGCGACGTCACAGGTGCCGGCGGTCATCGCGGCGCCGGACGTGAGAGCGTCGAAGCCGCTGTTGACGACCGCCATGTCGAGGCCGGCACCCTGCGCGATCTCGTACATCAGGTCCATGTCGAAGCCGCTGTAGCCGGTCGGGCTGTCCGGGTCCTCGAACTCGAACGGTTCGTAGGGCGACTCGGTGCACACCGTCAGCGTGCCGTCGGAAACCAGGTCCACGTCCGCGGCAGCCTCGCCGTCGGTCTCGCCCTCGGCGGTCCCGTTGTCGCCGTCGTCGCCACAGGCGGTCAGGGCCAGGGCCAGCGCTGCGAACGCAGCTGCCGCCCGGCGGGTCGTCACGCGCATTTTCGTGTTCCTTCAGATCGTCGTCGGCCCGGGGTCGTCGGGCCGGTCCTGCGCGGTCCCCCGGCAGCCCGCTCGAATACGAGTCACGGCACCAGCTACGACCGCGGTCGGAGGACACGCAACCTAGGACACGCACGAGGGCAGGTCACGGAGGACGCGCGCGATGTGCGCCCACGCCGTGGGCAGGACCGACGGTCGGGCGTCAGGCCTCGAAGCGTTCGATGACCTGCTCGGCGACCTGGCGCATCGTGACGCGCCGCTCCATGGCCTGGCGCTGCACGAAACGGAACGCCTCGGCCTCGGACATGGCCTCGTGCTGCTGCAGTAGGCCCTTGGCCTTCTCGACCAGTTTGCGGGCCTCCAGACGGTCCTGCAGGTCGTCGACCTCGCGCTCGAGGCCCGACATCTCGCGGAACCGGCCGGCCGCAATCTCGACCGCCGGAAGCAGGTCGTGCTTCTGGAACGGCTTGACCAGGTAGGCCATGGCGCCGGCGCGGCGGGCCTTTTCGACCAGGTCGCGCTGGCTGAACGCGGTCAGGATCAGGATCGCAGCCAGACGCTCCTTGGCGATCTCCTCGGCGGCCTGGATGCCGTCCATGACCGGCATCTTGACGTCGAGGATGACGAGGTCCGGCTCGAGTTCGCGGGTCAGACGTACGGCGGAGGCGCCGTCGGCGACCTCGGCGACGACCTCGAAACCCTCTTCCTGGAGCATCTCCTTGAGGTCGAGGCGGATCAGGGCCTCGTCCTCGGCGATCAGCACGCGGGTCGGGCGCGGTTCGGCGTCGGGGGCGGCCTGTTGACCTGGCGTCGTCTCGCTCACGTGTGATCCCTTCCAGGCCGGGCGGCCTCGAGCTCGAAGAGGCGCTCCAGCAGCCCGTCGCGCTTGTCGATCAGCGCCTGGGCCTGTTGTCGGGCTTCGTCGAGCAGTCCTGCGTGTCGGTCCAGATCCGTACGGGCTTCCCGCCACTCGCGGTCGGCGAGCGGGGTCTGCGCCACCAGCTTGCGGGTCTCGGCGTCCGCGGCGACCTCCGCCAGGTAGGCCACCTGCTCGGCCAGGACCCGCTCGGTTGCACGGACCCGCTTCAGATCGTCACCGATCCGGGCGAGGCGCTCGCGCACCCGATTGGTCTCGCGGTCGGTACCCGTGGTGGCTCCCGTCGTCGTATCACCGGTGATGCGGTCCCGGCGGCGCGACGGCCAGGAGGCCACCCGAGGGTTGGATCGCACGTGCGGCACACGTGCTGCCCCCGAGCCGCCGCTGGGCCATCGAACGGTAGTCGGCCGGCGCGAAACCGGCCAAACACCCCAGCGGGGAAACGTGACTCGATCGTGGTGCCTCCGGTGGGATTCGAACCCACAAGCCACTATGGGCAACGTGGTTTGAGCACGTCCTGTATGCCGGTTCCAGCACGGAGGCGGGTTGTTCTAGCGGCCCGGACTGTACCCCCTCCCGACGTTCTTCCCTGCGAAGGTGTTGGTCTGGGAGTGGCAGTTAGGGCACAGGAAGCGCAGGTTCTCACGACGGTTGTCACGCCTGTCCCCATTAATGTGATCGAGCTGGAGCACCAACGGTCTGCTGAGCCAAGTATTGAGGTCACACACTGCGCAGCGCCACTCGAGGACGCCTTCCTGGACAAGTCGCTCCTTGAGCTGCGCGGTCGACGTGATCAAGCGGCCAGCGACCAGAATCTCCGACAAGGCCTTGCGGTAGCGGGGAGAATCGCCGTTCGATCGTGACCAGCCCTGTCCGGGCAGAGTCGAAGGATCCAAGCCGCATTCGCGCATCCGACGCTCCACGGCACTGCGGCCGAGCTTTCGCTGAGGGTCGAGGCCGAGCCGTTCCATCACCTGCGCCACTGACCGTGCATCCTCGGCCGCCGCTTCGAACACGTCGGCCGGCCAATCGAAGCGAACCCGTTTCGCGATGGTTGCTTCGGTCGGTACTGGCCGCTCCCAATGGGCGGTGTCGAGCCCCAACCGCCGGATGTGCTCCTGCAGCGAGATCCACGATCCGCCGCCCACGACCAGACCGAGGTCGGTGAAGACCTGGTGCAGGCTCGTGGCGCTGACGACCGAATCGGCGAGTTGTCGGTCGGTCCAGCGGCGACGGCTCTCGGGGGTGCCGACGTGCGAGTAGTCCAGGCCGAGTTCCTCGCATCGGCGCTTCACCGCATCGCTTCGGCCACGCAGACCGAGGTGGCGGTGGACGGCGGCCCACGTGGTGCAGGTGGCGATGGCCTCGCGGAGTTGCTCGTCGGTCCAGCGTCGTGCGGGCATGGCGGCGGGTTCCGTTCTTCCCGCCCCCACGGTGTGCAACGGACCCTGTCAGTGTCGGTGAAGCCTGTGACACGGACGCCCACCGCCGCCCGGACCTGTGGACGTCGGGCGTCAGCGGCGCTCGACGCCGGCCCGCAGTTCGCGCACCAGCGCAGCGATGCGCTCGGGCGCGCCGGCCGGGTCCCCGTCCGCGGCCGCCTTGACGACCGACGAGCCGACGATCACGCCGTCGGCGTACGCGGCCACCTCGGCGGCCGACGCCCGGTCCTTCACGCCGATCCCGACCGCGACCGGCACCTGCGTGCGCGGGCGGATCCGCTCGACCAACTCACGGGTCACGTCCTGCGCGACGCCCTTGACGCCGGTCACACCCAGCAGGCCGACCGCGTAGACCCAGCCCTGCGAGGCCGCGCCGATGGCGTCGAGCCGCTCGTCGGTCGAGACCGACGACGCGAGGAACACCGTCGCCAGACCGGCACGGTCCGCCTCGTGGCGCCACGCGTCGGCCTCGGGGACCGGCAGGTCGGGCAGGATCACTCCGGACAGGCCCGCCTCGGCGCACTCGTCGGCGAACGCGGCGTACCCGCGCGTGTCGGCGATGGTCACGTAGGTCATGACCAGCTTCGGGACGGCGAGGTGGGCCAGGGACCGGATCAGCTCGAGGTGGTCGGCGACCCGCACGCCGGCGTCGAGCACCTGCTGGTTCGCGGCCTGGATGATCGGCCCGTCCATCATCGGGTCGGAGAACGGCACGCCGACCTCGAGGATGTC